>JAKORQ010000595.1 GCA_029777755.1 Planctomycetota bacterium | reverse complement strand
GGGGTCAGCGAAAAGATCCGTCTACCGGGTAAGCGAAACATATGCCCGTTGGCGGTCTCTGGCTTGCTGATCCTCTCACTGCATCGTATAGCTGGGCATCGGGGCTGCAGACTGGACGCACACGGTCCTGGCGCCAGGTTCCGCGGTCCTGATGTCACATCTAATTGAGAACCAGTCTCAACTGCGAACAATATGGAGGCATCTGTCCATTGGTCAAACTGGACCTTACGCAATAGGAAAAAAAGACCATAAATACCTGTATTCCGCTTCACATCTCCGGAAGCACCCGCCCACCGGGAGGAGAAATTGCAGATTGCGAAGGTTTGCTCCGGCGCAGTAAAAGGAGTGTGCCTTCCAGAAGAAGGCCATGTTCCTGGGAGAGACCCGCATGTGCGCAGCAAAATCGGCCGTCGTGATTGCGCCGTCGCAGCGTACGCCTACTGGCTCCTATTCCTCATCCTCTGTAAACAGGACAACAGACACAGGGGATGGTGAGCAGGACGTTGAGGTCATATGTTGCTCGAGCACTGAGCAGCTCATGGCGCTGCTTCCCGCCTGCGAGAAGCTCGCCGCGGAGGCGATAGAGCCCAATGTCTTCTACGAGCCGTGGATGCTTCTCCCGGCGCTGCGTCATTTCTCCAATGAGAAACCGGAGATACTTATTGTTCGAAGGCGAGACAGGCCCGGCGAACTTCTCGGGATGTTTCCTGTCCGCATCGGTGCGCATCACAGGCTGCTGCATCTGGCCGCCATGTGGCAGCATCCCCACTGCTACCTCACCACACCCCTGATAGCGCCGGATGGCAGAGTCATATGCTGGCGCGCAATCGCCCGCTGGCTGGAGGAGAACAGGCAGGTGCATCTGCTGGAAATGTCCCGGGCATCCGTGGATGGAGCCGTCTACGCCGGGCTTTCCGAGTACGTTCATCAAGATCACATACCAATGCCCGTACTGGATCTCTACCCGCGCGCCCTCGCCCGGCTTGCGCCCGACATGGAGACGTATCTGCAGAGGCACTGGGGAAAGAAGCAACGCCAGACATACCAGCGCAAGTTCCGGCGCCTGGCCGAGCAGGGAGAACTCACGGTCAGCGTGCTGAACAAGGATGAAGACCTTGAACAGTGGCTCGACGAGTTTCTTGCGCTGGAAAGCAGCGGCTGGAAGGGCGCGGAGGGGTCCGCACTGTCCTGCAACCAGCCGGATGCCTGCTTCTTTCGTGAATTCAGCCGCGAGGCCTTTGCACGCGGCCGGCTGCTGATGGTGGCGATGCGGATGAACGGCAAGGCAATTGCCGCACTGCACAACGTCTACGCCGGCTACGGTGCGTTCCAGATCAAGACAGCTTACGACGAGTCATGGCAGCAGTATTCGCCGGGCAAGCTAACTTACATGGAAACGCTGCGCATCCTGCATGAGCAGAAGCGATGCGAATGGATCGATTCGTGCGTATCTGTGACCAATACGTCCGCGCGTGAAGTCTGGCGCCAGCAGCGACTGATCGGCGACCTGGTCATCCCGGTGGGCAGGCGGGGACTGGCACTGCTGCACGTCGTGCAGATGGGCCGGGAAATCCGCCGACTGATCAAGTCCGCGATCCACCACTAGAGATGCCCCACCGACCGCGGGCGGAGGACCACCCGCTCCACTTTGGATATAACTGCTTAAGCGACCATCAGCGGCGACGGCCACCAGCACGCTTGCTCTTGGCCGTTGACCGGACAGATCTTCCGGCCGCACGGCCTCGGCCATTCTTGGATTTTCGGCCAGGATGGTCATTCTTCTTCGGCCGCCCCTTGCCCGGCATCCGCACGACGCCCAGGTCGAGCTCACGGCGAGGAAGATCTACCTTCGCTATGTTCACCGTCATCACATCGCCGATGCGGATTACAGCGCCGGTCCGCTGACCGACAGCCTGGCCGGTGTTCTCGTTGACGTCCCACCAGTCATCCAGCAGGTGTTCGTACCGGATGAGTCCCTCGATAAGCCATTCGCGCAACTGTACGAAGATGCCGAAATTGGTAACACCAGTGACGACACCATCGAACTCCTGGCCGACCTTCCCCTGCAGCAGCGTAAGCACCTTGATCTTGCGCAGTTCTCTCTCAGCGTCCTCCGCCCGGCGCTCGGTGAAGCTGATATGTCGGCCAAGCTCAACGAGCGACCTGGTGTCCGGTACCTGGCCGAAATCGACCTTCCGCTTCCTACCCTTTCGCTGCTGCGTTTCCTCCAGGTAGCGCGCCAGCAGCCTGTGTACGGTGAGATCGGCATAGCGCCGGATTGGTGAGGTGAAGTGGCAGTAGTTCTCGGAGGCAAGAGCAAAATGCCCCACCTCTTCGGGCGAATACTCTGCCCGTGTCAGGCTCTTGAGGATGGCAAGATTGATGGCGTACGACTCAGGCTTGCCCCGAACGGACATCAGCAACGACTGAATCGCCTTGCGATCCAGTACCTTCGGCAGCTTGTAGCCGGCCACATTCACAAACTCGCGCAAACGCAGGCTCTCATGCTCGCCAGGGCCAGGATGGATTCGCCGGAGAAATGGCACACCATGCTTGTCCAGCAGCCGCGCCACCGCCTCGTTCGCCTCCACCATGAACATCTCTATCAGGGTATGCGTGAAGCTGGTGTCTTCAGCCACCGCGTCAACCACCCTGCCCTGGTCGTCGAGCACCAGTTCGATCTCCGGCAGTTCCAGGACGAGCTGCCCGTCATCCAGGCGTCGCTTCTGGATACGCCGCGCGATCGCATCCATATCTTTCAGTAGTTGCAGTACCTCCGGGGCGTAGTCGCTGCGCCGCTTCTCGCCATCGGGATGAGGGATGCGCGCCTGTCCATCGATCAACGCCTGCGCCTCCCGGTACCTGAGGCGCTTGGCACTCCTGATGATGCTATTGGCGAAGCGCGTGCGAACAGGACGTGCACCATCGCCGAAGGTGATGAACACGCTCTTGCACAACCGCGGCACTCCCTCCTGAAGGGAGCAGACGCCGTTGCTGAGCACCTCGGGGATCATCGGTATGACAAAGCCCGGAAAGTAGACGCTGTTGCCACGCTTGCGCGCCTCAACGTCAAGGGGCGATCCCTCCGGGATGAAGTGCGAAACATCGGCGATGTGCACGCCAAGTTCCCAGTATCCCCCCTCAACCTTCTTCAGGCTTATGGCATCGTCGTAGTCCTTGGCATCGTCCGGATCGATGGTGACGATCGTTTCTTCAGTGAGGTCCAGTCGCCTGGACCTTTCCAGGTCAAAGTCAACGCTGTCCTTGGCGCGGCTCGCCTGGTCGGCCACCTCATCTGGAAACTTTTCGGGCAAATTGAACTGGACTATTACCCCCTTCAGGTCGACATCCTTCTCTCCCTCCCTGCCGAGTACCTCGGTGATCACTCCCCTTGCCGGCTGATAAGGCTCGGGATCGGAGATGAGCTCCACGACGACCTTTGTCCCCGGCCGAACATGGCGGGAAGCGGCATCAGGCGTCTCGATAATCTCGGTGAGGACATTGCCGTCCGGCTTGACGAACCAGCGGTCTCCCTGCCTGGCCAGCGTTCCCACGAACCGGCGATGGGTGCGCTCGAGGATTTCCATCACCCGGCCGGATAGCGTCTTCTTTCCGCCGCGATGCCCCCGGTGGACAATCTTTGCGCTGACGATATCCCCGCTGAGTGCGCCGCCATTCTGGCCTTCAGCGATATAGAGATCCTCGTGGCTGTCGGGATCGGTGGGGATGACAAACCCGAATCCCTTGCGGTTCTGGCGATATGTACCAACGATCCTGTCGCCGCGGGCACGGGTGGTCGGAAGCACTATCGCTCCGCCGACCCCGGATACAACCCGTCCCTCCCTCATCAACTGCTTGAGCGCCTCGCGAAAACCCTGGTAGTCACCCTCGCCTCCGAGGGCCAGCTGCTTAGCCAGTTTGCGGGGACGCTGCGGGTGATATCGCTCAGACTTCAGGTGATTAAGGATGCGATCAGGTATGGACTGGCTCATTGCACCATTATTGCACAGTGAACGATAGGCGTCTGCACTGTCAAACCAGCCAAATCCGCCGATACAGCCCGCTGATACCCGACCTGTCCGCTACTGGCCAGCCTTGTTAGCCAGGTCAATCGCCAACTGCTCCAACCTCCCGCCCTCATCCAGCTTGGCGGTCTGGTTGCTCCACTTGTACGAGTTGTCCTTCGGTTCGTGCCTGATGGTCACATAGTACGAAGGAAGCTTCACCTGCAGGAGTTCATCGAGCATGTCGGCCATGTCGGCCAGCTCATCCGGGCTGGCGGTCGCGGACCATTCCCTGATGCGCTTGGCAACAGTGCCGACAAAGCCGCGCGGACTGATGCCGGCCTCGCCTCGCTGGTACAGGTCGATCAATGCTGCCTGCAGGACGTAGAAGTCGTTGGGCAGCCTCTTGAACAGTTCCTCCCGATACTTGAGGATCGGCTCATTGAGTATCTCAACCCGGCGGGTTTCATCCACGAGCATAGCGGTCAGGTCCGAGGGATCTTCATATCGCTTGATCTCGCGATCCAAGACCCTCTTGTGTTCCTGCGTAATACCCGGGCGCCACTGGATCGCCGGGGCATTGCGATAGGCGGCCAGCCCTTCATCTACCTGTTCTTCAGTGAATGACTCGCCCAGTCCTGACAGCAGTTGCCACTTGATGTAGGCATCCATGGCATCGGACGTCCCGTGCCGACGGGCAAGCATCGCCATAATGACCTCGGCCGTCATCTCCGCATCCGGATTCTCGGTGAGATACTCCGACTTGGTGCGGAGCTTGCCGGCCTCGAACTCTCGCTTCAGTTCCTGCACGATCGTCGCGGCCGAGGCCGGGATCTTCACCGGCGCCTTGCGGGCCGGTTTACGGGCGGGAGCCTTCTTCGCCGGCGTGGCCGGTTCCCTGGTGCGCGTTGCGCGAGCACGGGAAGCGCCCTCGTTCCTCTGAGGCCTCTCCGGCTCCGACTTGTCGCTGAGGTCTAGCCTTCGTTGCGCACTTGCGCTAACCGCCAGGATCGACGATACCAGTGTTACCAGGGCAATGCGGCTAATGGACCTCATGGCGACTCCTCTCTTCACTCTGCTCTAGGCCAGCTCAAACTTGGCGCCTGGCCAGATGGTTACATTTACCATAACGCCACGCTGCAGCGAGCCATTCTTCAGGTCAAATGCAGACTTGTCCGTGGGCAACTCGATCGTGACGCGATATCCGGCCTGTACCACGATGGTCTTGTTATCGGCATAGAGCACTCGTCCCTGCACCACCCGTGGCTCGCCCAGCAGCGGCGATATAAAGCTGCCGCCGGCGGGGATGGTCCAAACCTTCCGGGCCTTTACCTTTACCCGTCCGGCCACGCGGCTGCCGGCGCTCAGTGGCGAATCCACCTGAACGCGCACCTCATACTTCGGGCCGATAGCGCCCAGAACCGCCTGACCATCCTCACAAGACTTGACCACAAACTCCGTCACCCCGACATCCGAGGCGTTTCCAGGGGCCGTTGCGCTCATTGTCGCTTCTGATGACATCAAATCGTTTCCTTCCAATACCAGGTACGTACGTAGTTTAGCGTCGCAATCCGCGAACGCGATAGCTGGATCGACCAGGACAGGCGAGCCTGCAACCAAAAACGATGAGGCCGCCGGGGCGCAAACGTCCCGACGGCCCTGTTTCCACGGTTCACAAACTGGTCAAACGACCTTCAACGGTTCGTCGGCTGAGAGCCCATCCGCCAGCGGATCATAGCCCGCCTGACGAGATCGCTCCAGCAGCGCCAAGACCGCGTCCCTGTTACTGCCTTCGTCGAGCCAGCCGCTTCGCCGGCCGATGTCGATCAACTCGCGGACATCGAAACGCTGCCACATGTACCGCCAATGCTCAGCCGTGAGCTGGGAGTCCAGCAGCCAAACCGAATCGAAGCCCTCAACCAGCGAGGGCGGTCGACTAGCGTCAACTGTCGTTGCCATCTCGCTCATAACTGTCCTGCCTTCTGACGATCCTTCGTCAAACAAATCCTGCACAATCCTTAACGAAAAAACCCCGGAAAACTTCCGTTCTCCGGGGCTCGATTTCCTTATGTTGAAATATCTGCGCCTAACTCGGAGAACACATGCCAGAGCAAATCTGGCCGATGCATGCGAATGCCACCTGCTGCGTGAGACGATTCTCGCTCACCATCGCTTTGGGGCTGATCCTGTATTGAGTCCTTCGCATGATTAGTGTCCCTTATCAGATCGGGCATCCGCGCCCGACCAGTCCGCCACACTCTATGCCAAAATACGATCGGCGTCAATCCAACAGCAGGATTTCTAAGCCCCGCATCTGTGACAACCAATTGTTAACACACGATTTACAAGATTCACATCTCGCGGCAGCGTATATCACCACACATGCAGGCGAACTGAACTTGACGTTAGTGCTCCCTTCGGAGAGCCTACTGCGCCTATAGCTCTTTCCCTGGGACACCCGGCACATGCAGATACTTGAGAGGCTTTTCGAGCTCAAAGCTCGCGGCACGAATCCCGCCCGGGAACTCCGCGGCGCATTCGCAACCTTCCTGACGATGGCCTACATCCTGGCGGCCAATCCCCTCATCCTCTCTCAAGCAGGCATACCAATCGGCCCGGCCATCGCATG
>JAKORQ010000594.1 GCA_029777755.1 Planctomycetota bacterium | reverse complement strand
CCTCACCGAGCCTCCCGCTTACGTTTCCGACCGCCGCAGGGGATTTCGCCATGCCCTGGCCGACCTGGGAGTGCTCGACCGCTACAGCGAACTGCTGAACCTCAGCTACTCGCCCACCGCCTCGCCCGGCCCCAACAGCGCCACCGGCCGCTGGCTGATCGCCCTGCCCAAGCCGGTCGGGATCTTCTGCTCCATCGATGCCCTGGCGTTCCACATCCACTCGCTGTGCCGCGACTGCCAGCTCGACCTGTTCAACGATGTCCACATCGTCGGCGTGAACAATCACCGCGACTACTGCGAGGCGGCCTATCCGCCCTTCTCCAGTGTCGAGCCGGGCATGCTCGGCCTGCGAGCCGCGCAGACTCTGGAACTGATGATGAAAGGCCATGCGGTGCCGCGCACCATCATCGTACCGCCCAAGCGACTGGTGCCGCGGGCCGGCGCTGCGGGCGCCCGGCCCATGCCGCCGGAGGTGCAGGCCGTCATCGACCTGATCGCCAGCCACGCCGGCGGGCCGATCCGCGTGGCCGATCTACTGCATCACATCCCCATGTCCCGACGGGCGATCGAGCTGAAATTCCGCAAGGCGACCGGCCATTCAATACATGATGAGATCCAGCGGCAACGCATCGATCGCGCCAGGATGCTGCTGCGGCAGACGCACTGGCCAATCCAGCGCGTCGCCCAGGCCTCGGGGTTTGGCGATGTGCGACAGTTCAGTCGCGCGTTTCGCCAGCACGTGAAATGCTCGCCGCGCGAGTTTCGCAAAGGTCGGCTCGGCACGGACGTTGCCTCGCCGCCCGGCCAAACTACAATGCCGCAGAACCCGTAGATGGAGCATCCGGTGCTCGATGACCTGATCGGCGGCATCATCGGCGAGATACTCAACCGGCAGATCCCCAGCTCCCGCCGGCTGCAACTCCTGGCACGCCTGTTTTTCGGCCTGCTGGGCACCTGCTTTGGACTGGTGGGCTTCTTCTACTTCCTCTTCAAGCCCGACTACACGGCCAATAAGCCAATGTGGCTCAGCATGCTGCTGGTGTTCCTGGCACTATCCAGCTTCTGCCTCATCAATATCGCCCTGGCCCGCCCCCGCCGCTGGCCTGCAAGACTGTTTGTCATCAGCTTCGCCAGCCTGTTTGTCACAAGAATCCTCTTTGGGCGGTGACAAAACTCAGGGGAACCACAGATGATGCTGCTGATTGTTGATTGATTTCATTTCCGACGATCAGGCAGCTGACAATAATGCGCGCAGCAATCTGCGCTAATCTGCGATCCCATTCACACCTTCTTTTTTGCAGGCGGCTTTACACCTATCTTCGGGCAGTGCGGGTTCAGCGGGCAGGTTTCGCAAAAGGCTCTCCTGGCCGTGCAGATTTTTCTTCCGTGGTAGATCAGCAGGTGCGCCAGCAGGGTCCAGTCCTCCTGTGGGAACAGCGGCATCAGGTCCTGCTCGACCTTTACCGCATCCTTGCTCTTGGTAAAACCCAGGCGCTGGGCCAGCCGGCCGACGTGCGTGTCCACCACCACACCGACATTGATACCAAAGGCATTGCCCAGCACGACGTTGGCGGTCTTTCTTCCCACGCCGGCCAGTTCGACCAGTTCCTCCATCGTGTTGGGAACCTGGCCGCCATGCTTCTCCAGCAACGAGTTGGCCATGGCGCGAATCGACCTGGCCTTGTTGCGGAAAAACCCGGTCGGCTGGATATCCGTCTCCAGTTCCTCCTGGCTGACGGTGGCGTAATCCTTCGCCGAGCGATACTTGCGGAACAGGTCGGCCGTCACCTTGTTCACCCGCTCATCGGTGCACTGCGCTGAGAGGATGGTTGCCACCAGCAGTTCCAGCGGATTCTTGAAATCCAGGGAACAGTGAGCGCCGGGGTAGGTCTGCTTGAGGATCTCGAGGACGGCAAGTGCCCGCGCTTTCTTCTGGGAGGCTGATTCGGTTCTTGTGGTCGCCATCGGCCGGATTATACGCCGCCCGGGAACATTACACCCCCACGCACGGGTGGCGAAGAGCTGATGCGGATCCTCATCGACATCCATCTCCGGCGCTGGGCTGGGCGATCACGAATCTTCCTTGTCACCCCAGCGCCATCTTGGTGGCTCACCCTTGAGGAAACAGACCAGGATCAGCAGCGCCACCGCCACGAGAACAACAGCGATGCTCACCGGCAGAAACGCGTCTCCCATGGATGCAAGCCAGGTGACCAGCGATATGGTGACAACCATCCAGGGTACGAGAAATGCCCAACCCTGCCACGTGTTGGGGAAGCCCCATCCCCATCCATACCTCTTGGCGGGAAACCAGTACCGGGGCGCGCCGACCCGGTTCGCAAGGCCTGCCTGCCGCATTGTCCGCATCTTGGCCAGCCCCACGATCAGCCAGTAGACGCACATGACTGATGCGAGGATCACCGTTACTACTGTCGTGAGCACGCCGGGGTCAAACGGCTGGCCCTGGTCGGTGGATTTGCCGCTGATGGTGTGCGCGCCGATGGCCGACCCTCCCACCGCGTAGTAGCCGATTGCCATGCCGCCCAGCGCTATCGGGGCGATGACAACTCCCCCGATGGCCGCGCCCGGCGCGATCGCCAACCCTCCCATGGACAGCAGCCCCACGGTCAGCCCGCCCATGGAGAGCACGCCAACGGCGATTCCTCCAAACGCTACGACGCCGATCGCGTGCCCGCCCAAGGCAATCACCCCGCTGGCCGATCCGCCGACGGCAATGGTGCCCCGTGCATGGGGTGGTCGGCCGGTCGCCGGGTCGCTGGTGATGGCGACATGCAGCAGCGGCAGACCAAAGAGCATGCGTTCGCTGCGGTATTCCCAGTGGGCGAAGCTGGGGTGCCTGGCTCGCGTCTCCGGCGGCCGACCGCCCGTGTCCGCCTTCAGCAGACACTCCGGGCAAAGCCCCATCAGTTCGCCTGACAGAGCCTTGCCACATTGCCGACATGTCTTCGCTTCGCCCACCGCCCATCCTCCGCAAGCGGAAGAGAAATCCTGAACCGCGATGTTACTGTCTCGGGCAACAATCATGCGCGAAGACATCGCTCAATACGAAGCAGGCACGGCGGGCGTGGCTTCATCGCGCGGATAAGGCGCACGAATCCCCCAAATGCCGATGACTCCTTGTCGTTGAGGCCATCCCTCTTCCCTGCCACTGACGTCCCTGGCCTGACGACCAATCCGCTATACTTACTGGCGAGCTGAGCAATAATCGTCGATCTTCACTGCCTTTGTCCGGAAATGTCGGCAGAAAAAGGACTTCCACCTGCGGAATCAAACCGCTTATAATGCAGGTGGCTGATCAGTGCAGCTTCACGTCGCAAGTCTGTTGGATGGGATTTTCGCGGGCCGATGGTCCATGGAGGCGATATGGCCATGTCTCAGCAGCAGTTTCCGCCCCTTCCTGAGATAGGCCGGCCCGACGTGTACTACACCCGCGGCATCATGCTGGCCGAGCAGGAAGGGGATCTGCACAAGCGTGCCGCGCTGAAGGTTGGTCGCTACATCACTTTCGCGATGAAGCCGGACATACCCTGGGAGGAAAAGAAGAAGTACTTCCTGCACGCCCTCAAGCACCATTGCTCGCCGCCCACGCTCGATGAGGAAACTCAGCATTACTACGACCAGCTCGCCCGTCTGGTCCGCGAGCATGCCGGCGCCGAGGCGCTGCGCCTGGCCTGCATAGAGGACGACATGTATGCGGCGAGGAAGGCGCTCGGCCAGGACATCTCACAGATAGAAGATGACGCCGAGCAGTTCTTCCTCAACCTGCTTGGCCCCGGCGACCACTGCCCGGAGTACTTCGACGAAGCCGACTGGGCCCAATTGAAGATGATCCGCGACCAGTGGATATGAGGGACCAGCCTCGATGGGCCATGGCCTGCTCGCGGGATTGATTGAATCACAGAGACACAGAGGTAAGGGAAAGCAGAGCAGGTCCTCCCGAAGCGCCAGCGTCCTGGCCCGCATGTTTCACCACGAAGCGACGAAGAAACGAAGCAGACGGATTTGTTCGATGCCGGTCGCAGGTACTTCGTGGCTTCGTTT
>JAKORQ010000593.1 GCA_029777755.1 Planctomycetota bacterium | reverse complement strand
GTTTCCTCGGCGCTGGTGCAGGGGGAACGCGGCGGGCAGTTTTATTCGCTGCCGCCGGACTCCACCCCCAATGCGTTCGTGGGTTCGCGGGCGCTTGGCTTCCTTCAGCAGCAGGCACGCACCGGCCAGCCGTTCTTCTGCAAGGTCGGCTTCCGCGCGTTCCACTATCCACTGGTGATGCCGCAGCGTTTCCTGGCGCTGTACGAGCCGGAGAAACTGCCCCTGCCGGACATCTTCCCCTATTTGATGGATCGCTTTGGCGTGCAGGAGGATCAGCTTCGGCGGTGGCAGCATGGCTATTACGCCACCATCAGCGAGATCGATCATCACGTTGGGATACTGCTACAGGAACTGGAGCGGCTACAGCTTTCGCAGAACACGGTGGTGGTCTACACCGCCGGTCGCGGGCGCTTCGCCGGGCCGCTGCTGGAGGAGTCGGGCACATGGATTCCGGACGTGATGGCGCGGGTTCCGCTGATCGTGCGCGGGCCGGCCGACATGGTGCTCTCGGAGCTGCACTGCAACTCCATGGTGGAAGCTGTCGACATCGTTCCCACGCTGCTGGAGCTGGTCGACATTCCCCGCCCGCCGGAGATCCAGGGAAAGAGCTTCGTCCCCGTGCTGGCCGGCGAATCACGCCAGCATCGCGACAGCTCCATCCTCGAGCTGCCCGACCGGCGATTGCTTCGCACTCGCTATTTCCAGTACGTCATACGCGACGATGGCCTGGAGTCGCTGTTCGACGTGAGCAAGCCGGAGACGGTCTTCACCGACGTCTCCAACGACCTGCGCTACCGCGGAACGGTGATGGACCACCGCCATCAACTGATCCTGCGCATGCTGAAGATCAGCGCATAGCACTCAAAAGGACTGGGAACCACAGAATTAACGAACCGCAGATAAACACAGATCCACGCAGATGAATCTGCTGTTCGATCAATTGCCGGCCGGGATAGCGATTTTCGATCGCAATTCGCCAATCGAAAATCGCAAATCCCGTCCAGTCAAAACTCAGAATTCAAAAAACGCCCCTATTGCTGGGCCATTACCCGCATCGGCTTGACCCGGAGGATTTCCGGGCGGCTGCGCAGTTCGCTTACCAGCTCTTCCGTCGGCTGGCTGTCGGTCTTGAGGACCATCAGGGCCTGGGCCGTGCCTTCCGCCTGGAAGTCGCGGCTGATCACCATGTCGGCGATGTTGATGCCGGCCTTGCCGAAGGTGGTGCCGACCGTGCCGATCACGCCGGGCTGATCCTTGTTCTGGATCATCACCATGTCACCCTGCGGGATCATGTCCATGTTGAATCGGTCAACACGCAGGATGCGCGGCATGCTGTCGGCGTACACGGTGCCGAGGATGCGGTGGCTCTCGCCGTTCTCGCTCTCCACGCGGATACCGACGATGTCGCCTACCAGTCCCTGCGGCGGCGACGGCTCGTGCACCTGCACGATCTCGATTCCG
The DNA here is from genome assembly GCA_029777755.1 of Planctomycetota bacterium. Lineage (GTDB taxonomy): Bacteria > Planctomycetota > Phycisphaerae > Tepidisphaerales > Tepidisphaeraceae > CAIQIQ01. The sequence goes on along the minus strand of JAKORQ010000593.1, from coordinate 5,270 downwards.
CGGCTGCGGGCGATCTGCTCGACGTTGATGATGTTGACCGGCTCCTTCAGGTGCGGCTTGAGCAGTTCCACCATCGCCACGCGGGCCATTGTGTTGATGTGCTTGGGGGCCTTGCTGCCGGAGACGCGGACGGTGACCGTCTTGTAGCCACCCTCGCAGTAGTAGGCGAGCATGGTGCCGATTCGGCCGGCCAGGTCGATGAACGGAGCCTCGTCGGCCGGGACATCCAGCTTGATACCACCTGCGTTCACCGCGCCGCGGATCTCGCCACGCTTCAGGTAGGCGATGATCGCCTTGCAGGCGTCGACCGAGACGGCGGTCTGGGCCTCGTCGGTGCTGGCGCCAAGGTGGGGCGTGAGGACGACGTTGTCGAGCTGGAACAGCGGGTGATCCTTCTGCGGCGGCTCGGTCTGGAATACGTCAATGGCCGCCCCGGCGATTCGCTTTTCCTTCAGGGCATCCGCCAGGGCGAATTCGTCCACCACTTCGCCGCGGGCATCGTTGATCACCAGCAGTCCCTTGCGGCACTTGTTGAACAGGCGATCGCGATTGAGCAGGTGGCGTGTCTGTTCGCCGCCGGGCACGTGGAAGGTGATCACGTCGATCTGCGAGAGAAACTCGTCAAAATCGCGGATCATCCTCACCTTGCCATCGAGGGCGGTGGGGCCGGTGAAGAACGGGTCATAGCCCAGCACAGTCATCTCAAATGCCAGGGCGCGGGCGGCGACGGTTCGGCCGATCCTGCCCAGGCCGACGATACCCAGCGTCTTGCCGGCGAGTTGGGTGCCCTGGTAGGTGCTGCGCTTCTTCCATTCGAGCTGGCCGCTGCGGATGGCCTGATGGGCCTGGGGGATCTTGCGGGCCAGGGCCATCATCAGGGCGATGGCATGCTCGGCCGTGGAGATGGTGCTGGCCTCGGCGGTGTTCATCACCAGGATGCCCTTGGCGGTGGCCGCCTCGCAGTCGATGTTGTCTACGCCCACGCCGGCGCGGGCGATGGCCCGCAGCTTGCCGGGGTTTGCCAGCACCTTCGCGGTGACCTTGGCGCCGGAACGTACGATCAGGGCATCGTATTCGCCCACGGTGGCGGCGAGCTCATCTTCCTTGAGCCCGATCTTTACATCAAACTCCATCCCGCTCGCTTTGAGCAGTTCCAATCCCTCTTCTGCCAGTTTATCGGCGACGAGCACGCGCATGTTTCATTGTTCCTTTCGTTGGAGGAGGATACTACGGAAGCGACCGCCATCCGGCAATTGCCCGACCGTCCCGCACAGGGGGTATATAGAGATTTTCTTATCGATTGTCCGTGATCCAGCTCGCATTGCGATTGGCAACGGCAGTGGGGACGGGCACGACATTCAACTTCACCAAAACCAGATGCATCCGCCGGATTCCCGACGGATGCATGCGTGGATCGCCACGAGTTTACGAGTCAGCTAGTGCGTTCCATCCAAAGTGGAGCGGGCTGTCTCGGCCGGCGGAGCTATGCTGATCCTCGATCAACGTGCACGACCAGAAGCCTGGGAAACCGCAGCGCTCCTGTTTGGACAAGCCGCTCCACTTTCAGCAAAGCAGCCTAGAAGCCCCATCCGACGTTCACCATGTAGCGGACATCGCTCTTGTGCTTGTCGTCGGCAGGGTCGGTGTTGTGCTGATACACCACCTTGACTTCGCCGAAGAAGTTGTTGGTCAAGTTGGCGCGAACGCCCGCGTCGGTGGTTAGGAGGAATTCGCCGAAGTATTCCAGGCTGGGCAGGATCTCCAGGTTGTGGATGAACTTCACGTTGTCGTTGATCTGGTGATCAAAGTGATACGCGAAGCGGCCAGCCAGGTAGTTGCGCGTGTCATCCGGGTCGGTATAGCGCTCGTACACCCAGGTCAGACCTGCTTCAGTGTTGAAGTTGGTCTTGGCTGACTCGATCCACTGGTAACCGGAACCCAAACCGGGTGTCACACGCAGGTCGAGGTTGGCGATGTGGTCGCGTTCGACCTTGGCGTTGGCATAGGCATACCAGCGGGTGTTGATGAAGTAGTCGTACTTGGCCGCCACCAACCAGTTTTCCATGGTGACGCGGGCCTCTTCGCCCTCGGGTTTCTCGCGCGAGTAGTTGTAGGCGGCGTTGACGGTGATGCGGTCCTTGTCAGCCCGGCGAACCGCATCGAACACCACGTAAGCCGAGTCGGTGTGGGTGTTGCCGCGCGTGAGCATCACGCCGGCCGAGATGGAGCCTGTCCACTTGATCGGCGGAGGATTGATCGAGCTGATCGCCGACAGCGGAACTCCCAGGCCCTGCGCCGGGCCTTCGCCGGCTGTGGAGATGGTTCCCGGCTCGCCGGCCCTGATCGGCTGCTTCAGAACCGTGCCATCATTGAGGTGAATCTCGATCGGCTCATCAGTGGCAAAACTGGCGATATCCGCCAGCGGGATGGAGATTTCCCCCGCGCTGGGAGTGACCAGCTTGAGCGCGCCGCCGCTTGCACCCGTCACCTTGCCGGTGAAGCGATCGCCGTTGTTCATGTAGACTTCATCCGCACCTGCAACGCCGGCAATCGCACCCGAGAGGGTGGCCAGAATAAGCAGCCGTTTCATGTAATAGATCCTCCTGGATTCTCCTAAGTATCCTCACCCGATAGCCCTATCGGCCGAGTATAAGTACACATTAACTGGCGAGGGAGATTTCTCCATAGCTTCGGCATCGGAATCTGGTTCTGGTAGCGCCCGACGGTATCATCGCGGCATCGGCAGATCCTTTGTGTATCTCGGAAGGAGAATGGCTCAATGAGACTGGCGCACTTCCTGCGTACCGCGGCGAGCCTCTTTGTGGTGATGACCATGAGCATTTCAAGTATCGGGTGCAGCACCTCGAGCCTGAAGGTGCGGCAGGATGTGAACACTCCGCATCTCTGGGTGATTGAGAACGACAAGGTGAAGGTGGAGATTGACGCGAAGCTCGGGCGCATTATGCACTATGGCTTCCACGGGCAGGAGAACGCCTTCTGGATCAACATGGAGGCTGCCGATGATCGCTATGACGTTGGCGGCTGGGACAACTGGGGAGGCGATAAGGTCTGGCCATGGCCGCAGGAACTGTGGAACTGGCCGCCGCCCGAGCCGAGCTATCAACTCCAGGCCATGGCCGACGGCGAGGCGATCATCATGACCTCCGACGTCATCGACAAGGTCGGCGCCCGCATCAAGCGCATCGTCGAGCTGGAGTGCGACGGCACGCTGGTGGTGACCAGCCGGCTCGAGCCGGCTTCCGCCGGCTTTGGCCAGCCGCTGTCAGCCTGGTCGATCACGCAGATTCCCACGCCCCAGAAGCTCCTGGCGCGCGTGCCGCTGGCGAGCGATCGCAAACGCTATCTCAACCGGACGATCAGGGACAACTTCAGCGCAAGGCCGGTGAGCGACCGCGTGCTGGAGATCAGCGTGTCAGACCAGGGCGGCAAGACCTTCATGGATGCCGACGTGATCGCGGCCATCTACCCGGGCTATGTCCTGCTGCTGCAGCAACACCCGATCCACGAGGAGGGCGCCTGGGCCCCGGATGAGAAGGCCCAGGTCTACGCTCACCCGACAAACGCAACCAACGTCCCCGAGGGCAGAAGCTACTATGAGCTGGAGTTCTGCGCCCCGGTGCTCCCACCCAACCGGGTAAACAAAGCACCCCTGCGCGTAACCTACAAACTGATCAAGCGCAGAGCACAAACCACGGACGAACAGATCGTGGAGATGATCGAGAGCATTGCGTGGAAAAGATAGGTGGATGGACTTGCGCTTTTCGAATTGCGATTTTGCGATTGGGGCAGATGACTGGTCCTGAAACAGGTTGTCACATCCGAGTTGCAGTTCGCGAGGAGGCGGCTTGTTTGCCGATCAAGAGTAGGAAAATCGCAAATGGCAAATCGAGAATCCTCCGATCCAATCCTTGGCTTTCCATTCCCCCCCCTGGGGCTATATGATCGGCTTTCCCTCGCTCGGGTGGGCGAGGGATTGTGTATTTGGCCTTACGTTTAGTTGGACTTGTACATGGAACAGCAGTCTTCGGCGGTCAGCGCATCTGAGAGGGAGGCGGCCGCTTCCACTACCGTCGTAAGCCGTTGGGCGATCCATCGGCGGATGTACGATTGGGTGCTGTCCTTCGCCCACAGCCGGCACTCCACCACGGCGCTGGCCAGCCTGAGCATTGCTGAGTCCAGCTTTTTCCCCATCCCGCCGGATGTGCTGCTGATCCCGCTGTGCCTGGGCAAGCGCAGCAAGGCGCTATGGTTCGCCACCGTTTGCACAATCGCCTCGGTGCTGGGCGGGCTCTTCGGGTACCTGATCGGCTGGGCCTTCTGGGGCGCCCTGGCTGATCTTTTCTACCGCTATATTCCCGGGTTCACGCCCGAGCAGTTCAACAAGGTCGCCGACCTGTACCAACAGTACAACTTCTGGGTGGTGTTCATCGCGGCGTTTACGCCCATCCCCTACAAGATCATCACCATCGCCGGCGGGGTGTGCGCCGTGAACCTGCCCATGTTCATCATCGGGTCGGCCGTCGGCCGGGGGCTGCGTTTCTTCCTGGTGGCCGGCATGATGTGGCTGTTTGGCGAGCCGATCGTGAAATTCATGGACAAGTACTTCAACCTGCTGTCCATCATCTTCACCATCCTGCTGATCGGCGGGTTTGCGGTGATCAAGTACGCCATGTGACGCAGGCAGGCTGATGCCCCGGGGCGCAGAATCTGTGACATACATGACCCACGCCAGGCGGGCTCGGCGGGCACGTCATTTGAGACGAACGCGGGAAACGTCTATATTGCAGCGATTTGGCAATCATTGAGGACCAGTAACAGATGCAGACGATTATCACCGGCAAAGCCTTTGTCCTTGGCGACAACATCGACACTGACCAGATCATCCCTGCGCAGTATCTCTCGTTTAACCCGGCCATCCCCGAGGAGCGCAAGTATTTCGGCATGTATGCCCTCGCCGGTGTGCCGGAAGGGCAGTCCGGCCTGCCCGGCGGCGACAAGCGCTTCGTCGCCGAGGGGCAGTTCAAGAGCGAGTACACCATCGTCATCGGCGGCAAGAACTTCGGCTGCGGTTCCAGCCGCGAGCATGCCCCGCTGGCACTGGCCGAGGCCGGCGCCAAGCTGGTGATCGCAGAGTTCTACGCCCGCATCTTCTTCCGCAACTCCATCAACGGCGGCTACATCGTGCCGGTCGAGTCGGTGGAGCGCCTGGTGGAAAAGGTGCGCACCGGCGACGAGCTGGAAGTGGACCT
>JAKORQ010000592.1 GCA_029777755.1 Planctomycetota bacterium | reverse complement strand
TAGTGGATGCCCGCGCGATTGCAATAAGTAATCGTGCATGCAATGCGCTCTATCGCGCCCCAGCCCGCCTTTTCGCAATGATTAACAATAACTTACTCTGCTATCCCAATTGCTTTGCCCATGCCTAGTATTAGGTCCTACAGGAGAAACCGAGCGAAATGATTCATCCGTGGCATGATGTTACACCCGGCGAGGGGCTACCCTCGGAGTTTACTGCCTGTATCGAGATTCCTGCGGGATCCAGCGTTAAGTATGAGCTGGACAAGCGATTTGGCCTGCTGCGGCTTGATCGAATCCTCTACTCGGCCGTCTACTACCCGGCCAACTATGGCTTTATCCCCCAGACGCTTGCCGAGGATGACGACCCGCTGGATGTGCTGGTATTCTGCCAGGAGACGGTGGTGCCCCTGACACTGATCCAGGCCCGCACGATCGGCATAATGACCATGATCGATTCGGGAAAGAAGGATCACAAGATCATCGCGGTCGCCACACAGGATCCTGAGTTCAATCACTACATGCAGGCCAGCGAGATGCCGCCGCACCGGCTCAATATGCTCCGCAGGTTCTTCCAGGACTACAAGATGCTTGAGGGCAAGGCCGTGGCGGTGGATGAGATTCAGCCGCCGGATGTCGCATATCCCATCATTGAGGATGCGCTCACGCGCTACAGCCAGATGCGTCGGCGCGGTTTTGACTACTGACCGCTGGTAAACAGGTTCCAGAGCGTCCAGCTCCCCATTGCGATCGTCACGAAGAAAACGGCCAGGTAGAGCTTGCGCATCAGTGCATCGAACGCCTGCGTATGGATCGGGTCCTCGCTGATCGTTCGCAGGAACTTTATGCGCGATGCGATCGAGCCATGCAGCCACTCGTGCGCATGGATCGGCACGTTGTTCACCATCGCCACGCGCTTAAGCGCTGCGCAGACGAGGGACGCCCCGAATCCGCTGACGGCCGACGCGCCGCCCGCGACCGTTGGCGAGAGCATCTCGAGAAGTGGATTCTCAGGCGGGCGCACCACCTGCGATATCGTCCTGGCCGCGAACACATCCGCCTGACGCTCCAGCTTGCGAACAAATGCGCCAAAGACCATCACAAATACCGGCGCGGTGATCGCCAGCGCAATCAGGGAATCGTAAGGTTCGCGGATCGTCACCCAACCGCCGGCCACTCGCATGGCCGACTCCACCGGCCCACCTACCGTGAACATCACGGCAAACGCACACGCACCCATCCACAGGAGGTGCTTGTGGACCACATGGCCGATCTCATGGGCAAACACGGCCAGGATCTGCTCATCCGGCATCGACTCCAGCAGAAGATCGGTCACCAGCAGATAGCGCATGCGCGGCAGGATCCCCATCACCGCCGCGTTCCCAAAGCTGCCATCAGTTTTCCAAAGCAGGACATTGCTGATGCGCAGCCCCTTGCTCTGGCACAGTTCCTCCAGCCGGCGACGCAGCGGCGAATCGGCAAGCCTCTCCGTCGGCAGTATGCGCACCAGCATGACCGGGCCAAGCAGCATCACCGGCAGCATGGCCGCCACCGAGATCAGCAGATGCTTGCCCTCGGTCAGCTCAATGCCAAAGTAAAGGGCGCCCACCGTCAGAAGATCGCGCAACACCAGGATCAGCAGAACCGGGGCGAACATGAACAGCAGTTGCAGCCGGACGTTTGCCACCAGGTATTGCCCCAGCGATGGGCTGCGCCGCACCGGCACATTGGCCATGAGCTGCGCCATCATGTTCTGCTCGCGCAGCGCCCGCTCGGCCGGGTAACACGCCCACCACAGCCCCACCATCGCCAGCAGCGGCGGCGCGGTTCCCAGGAGAAATCCCGGCGACTCCACCGGCCAGCCCTGCAGCGGCTTGATCAGCCCCATAACCCACAGCGGAAAATCCAGCACATACACCATCACGCCAAACCAGACAGGGATGGCGAAGCGCGCCACCTTCATGATGCGGTTGTAGCGACGCAGGTGACGGTGAAAACTGTGGCCGGACATGCGCTTGGCCATCACCCGCGAGTAAAGGCCCACCGAGATTATGGCGGCAACGATGGCGCCAGCGCATAGCCCAAGGTGATCGATGGAAGCAGACCCCGCGTCCCGGTTCGATGGAACCCAGGACAGCCAGATCATGAAAATGATGATGATAGAGAGTCGCGCCACTGGCCGGATAGTATCCGCATAGAGTCAAACAAATGCGAGCGGCAACCCCGGACCAATCGCACTTATGTCATCCGATATACGTTCGCAATCACCGGACCTATTCCATCGAGTGGACCTGTTTCTCCGCATGGTAGCTGGAACGCACCAGCGGGCCGGACTCAACATGGCGCAGCCCCTTGGCCTCGCCGACAGCCTTCCAGTGGGCAAACTCCTCCGGCCTGACCCAGCGCTCGACCTTCAGGTGCCGTGGCGTGGGCTGCAGGTACTGCCCTATGGTGAGGATGTCGCAGCGGATGGCGACGAGGTCGTCGATGAGCGATTCAAGTTCGTCGGCTTCCTCACCCAAGCCGAGCATGATGCCTGTCTTGGTCGTAAAACCTTGATCTTTCGCGATTTGCAGGAGCTTAAGCGATCGCGAGTACTTGGCCTGCGGGCGAACCGTGCGATAGAGCCGCGGGACAGTCTCGAGGTTGTGGTTGAGAATCTCCGGCCGCTGATCCAGCACCAGTTGCAGAGCATCCCAGTTGCCGCAGAAATCGGGGATGAGCACCTCTACGGACGTTCCCGGCGACTGAAGGCGAATCTGGCGGATCGTCTCGGCCCAGATGGCCGCCCCGCCATCGGGGAGCTCATCGCGGTTCACTGAGGTGATGACCACGTGGCGGAGTTTCATCTTGGCCACTGCATCACCCACGCGGCGAGGCTCATCCTTGTCCAGCACCGGCGGCCGGCCGGTAGCGATATTGCAGAATCCGCAGGATCGCGTGCAGACATCGCCGAGGATCATGAGCGTCGCCGTCCCGGCGGCCCAGCATTCGCCCATGTTTGGACACTTCGCCGACTGGCAGACGGTGTGCAGCTTATGCCCATTCACGAGATTGAGCAGACGGTTGTACTCCGTCCCGTGGGGCATCTTCATCTTGAGCCAGCTCGGCTTGCGCTGGTGAGTGGTGGGCGTCTCCGAGATTACAGTCAGCGAAAGACTCATCGTGTCAATGGTATGGCTAGCATGCGGGGACAGCAAATGGACCGGGTGTAGATCAGGCTGGCCCGCGGCGGGAAGGTTGAGCGAAGGCACAGATACGCCTTCCCGGCCAGGGGTTTGCAGAACGAATTCCCATTCCTCAACACCACCTCGCGTACAGTTGTGACGCCGATCGCACAACAGCCCCGGAGCCGCTTATCTCCAGCTCCCCGGCCGCAGTTCCGGCGGAACTGCTCTATTTGCGCCAAAAAGCGAACCCGGCGGGTGGGAGTTGCGCCCCACCTCGCCGGGTTTCAGGGTTTCTACTGGAATCTCAGAACAGCTTCAGCTTCGGGCCGAGGTTGCTGTGGCCTATCAGGAACTCGTCCACGCAGCGGGCGGCCTGGCGGCCTTCGCTGATGGCCCAGACCACCAGTGACTGGCCACGCCGCATGTCGCCGGCGGCGAACACACCCGGCACGCTGGTCATGTAGTTCTGGTCCACCTGCACATTGCCACGGGCGTCCAGGGTCACGCCGAGCTGCTCGATCATGCCCTTCTTCTCCGGGCCGACGAAGCCCATCGCCAGCAGGCACAGGTCGCAGGGAATCTCAAACTCGGATCCCGCCTTCTCCTTCATCTGCATGCGGCCATCAGGCCCCTTGACCCACTCCAGCTCAACGCCGTGGAGCTTCTTCACCACGCCGTTCTCGCCGGTGAAAGCCTTGGTGTTGATCGACCACTGCCGGACCTCGTCCTTGCCCATCATGGCCGCCGCCTCTTCATGGCTGGTCGAGGATCGCAGGATCATCGGCCAGTACGGCCAGGGCATGTCGATGGTGCGATCGGCCGGGGGCTTGGGCATCAGTTCAAACTGAACGATGCTCTTGGCTCCCTGCCGGACGGCCGTACCAACGCAGTCGGCGCCAGTGTCTCCGCCGCCGATGACCACCACATGCTTGTCCTTCGCATCGATGATCTCGACATCGTCGCCGAGCACCTTCTGCGTGGCCTTGGGCAGGTACTGCATGGCGAAATAGACGCCCTTCAGGTCGCGGCCGGGGACGTTCAGGTCACGGGCCACGGTCGAGCCGCCGGCGAGGACCATCGCGTCGAAGTTCTTGAGCAGTTCCTCGACGGGGATGTCAACGCCGACGTGGGCCTTGACGACAAACTTGATCCCCTCGGCCTCCATCAGCTTCACGCGGCGATCGACGATCCACTTCTCCAGCTTGAAGTTGGGGATACCGTAGGTGAGCAGCCCGCCGATGCGGTCGGCTCGCTCGAAGACTGTCACCAAGTGCCCAGCCTTGTTCAGCTGGGCGGCGGCCGCCAGCCCGGCCGGGCCGGAACCGATCACCGCGACGCGCTTGCCGGTGCGGGTCTTCGGTGGATTGGGCTTGATCCAGCCTTCCTTGAAGGCGTGATCGATGATGCTCCACTCCATCAGCTTGATCGTTACCGGCTTTTTCCAGATGTTGAGCGTACAGGCTTCCTCGCAGGGCGCCGGGCAGACCAGCCCGGTGAACTCCGGGAAGTTGTTGGTCTTCAGCAGCATCTCCAGGGCATCGC
>JAKORQ010000591.1 GCA_029777755.1 Planctomycetota bacterium | reverse complement strand
CTTCAATCCGCGGAACTTCGAATCGGAAGAATTCCTCCCGAGACGCATCCACATTGACCGGCATCGAGAAGTCAACGCTCGCTATCTGCGTCGTTGCTTCGGGTAAAAGCAATGTGGATTCTCCGGTTTCCATGACGCTGGAGACACATGTTGGTCAAGGATCACCCTACCTCCCGGGGGCGGAGGCCGCCCGCTCCACCCTGGGTGGAATCGCTGTAGCCCGGCCGAGGAAATCAGTCGTCCGTGATGATGGGAAATAGTCGCCCCCGCGAGACTGGGCGCGCGGTTGGCATCTTCACTTCCGGTACATCATCCAGCGTCATCAACATGGCGATCTCGTCGCAGTCATCCCGCTTGGGACAGGCCACGCAATCGCTCCACACCTTCAGTGGCAGTGAGTCCTTGTTGACCACATGGAAGCCCATCTTCTCGAAGAACTTCTGCTCATAGGTCAGCGACATGACTTTGCGAATGTGCAGGCGCCGCGCCTCGCAGATCGCCCACTCGACCAGTTGCCGGCCGATGCCCCTGCCCTGCGCCTTCCTGTCGACCGCCAGCGAGCGCACCTCGGCGAGATCGGCCCAGATGATCGTCAGCGCCACACACCCCAGGACCTTGCCGTTCTCCTCGAACACGGCAAAATCCCGCAAGCCTTCGTAAAGCTGCTGGTAGCTCTTGAACAGCATCCTCCCCATTTCCGCGTGGGAATTGATGATCTCACTGATGCGCGGAACATCATGTACGGTGGCGTTTCGAATCATTTGTGTATCTAGGACTCAAAGATGAACTCGATCTCTACCGAAGCTCCCAGCGGAAGCACATTGGTTCCCACGGCTGCGCGAACATGTCTCCCGGGTTCGCCGAACATCTCGATGAGTAGTTCGCTGGCGGCGTTGGCGACCTGTGGCTGACTGGTGAACCCGGCATCGCTGGCGATGAATGCCCCCACCCGCGCAACGCCCTTGAGGTTGGATAGCGTCCCCTCCAGCCGATACACCGCGATCAGCGCGTTGATGACGCACCACTTGGCGGCCTCCCGTGCCTGTTCAACACTGCAGGAGCTGGGAACCGGGCCGGCGGCGACCAGCTTGCTGTCGCGCGTGGGCAACTGCCCCGATACATAGATGAGGTTGCCAACTCGCTTGGCCGGCACGTATGCGCCGAAAGCTGCCGCTTCCGGCAGCTTTGCCAGGTCGATGCCAAATTCCAGCAACTTCTGCTCAACGCCCATTCTGCAGGCCTCCTTCGGAATGAAAGCTCACCAATTGCGCATCAGTGCAATACGCGCAACACTGACAAACAGTTCAGGGAAAAGCGGTGCCATCTCAGGAGGGAACTCCGCGCCCTGGGTCTTGGCCGTAAAGTAAACAAGCGATCAGCTTGCGGCCTTGGCGGTGGCTCGACGAGTACCCTCAACGTATTCGCCCATCTGCCTGAAGCGCTCGTACCTGCGCTCCAGGAGGTTCTCGATCTTGCAGCGCTTCAGATCGCGGACCGTCTTGGTGATGTACAGCTCAAGATTGTGAGCGGCAGCAGCCGGGTCTCGATGTGCTCCCCCCAGCGGCTCGCTGATAACGTTGTCGATAATCCCCAGGCGCTTCAGGTGCTTGGCGGTAAGCTTGAGAGCCTCGGCCATCTTCTCAACCCCCTCACCACCCTTGTACAGAATCGCCGAGCAACCCTCAGGGCTGATGACGGAATACCAGGCATACTCAAACATCGCCACACGGTCGGCAACCGCCACGCCCAGCGCGCCGCCGGAACCACCTTCGCCAGTGATGATGCTGACGATCGGCGTTCGCAGGCGGGCCATCTCCATCATGTTGCGGGCGATCGACTCTGCCTGTCCTCGCTCTTCAGCGCCGATGCCGGGATAGGCGCCGGCCGTGTCTACCAGCGTGACAACCGGCAGGGAGAACTTCTCCGCCAGCTTCATCGCCCGCAGCGCCTTGCGATACCCCTCAGGATGCGCCAGGCCGAAGTGGCAGGCTACCTTCTCCTTCGTAGTGCGGCCCTTGTGATGGCCGATAAGTATGACCTTGTGCCCGCCGATTCGCGCCAGCCCGCAGCGAATGGCCGGGTCATCGCCAAAGAGGCGATCGCCGTGGATCTCGCGGAATTCGCGGCAGACGAGGTTGACGTAATCGAGGAACAGCGGCCGCTGAGGATGGCGGGCCACCTGGATGGTTTCCCAAGCGGAAAGGTTCTCGTATGTCTTTTTCAGCAGTGCAGTGTAGTTTTCCCGCAGAAGGCGCAGCTCGCTGCTGAAGTCGGTCTGCTTGGAAGCCTGCAGTCGCTCCAGCTCCTCGATCTGCTGTTCCAGACTGGCCAGGGGCTGTTCAAAAGGGAGAATGTGCCGAGGGGCACTATTGCCAGCCGGACTGCCGGTAGCGCCGGAAGAAGCCCAATTGCCAGCAACTCCTTCCAAAGCCGTCGATGCCATTGTCGCCAATCCGATCCTTTCCGGGTGTAACGCGTCCCCCGAACTACTTCGCGAGGCGCCGATCTGAACTCCACATGCCCCCTTTTCAGACTCGGCCGTACAGTTGAAGCCGCCTTGTCAGGGCCGCTGCTACCTTCCGCATACACTGCAGGGGCAAACAGATACGTTAGAGCCAAACGCCCGAAAACTCAAGACTCAATCAGCCCGGCGCGCTCCCGATTTGGGTTGTCAAACAGCAACTTCAACCGATACCATGGGGCTAACAGATGGGCTTTTCTCAGATCGCAATCATCGGGGTGGGACTGTTGGGCGGCTCGATTGGCGCGGCTCTCCGGGCCGCCGGAAGCTCCGCCCAGATAACAGGTTACGGCCATCGCATTGACACGCTGCATAAGGCCGCCGAGTACGGCGTGATCGACCGCTGGAGCATGGACCTCGCGCACGCCGTGAAGGACGCGGACTTGGTCATCCTCTGCACACCGGTGAGTCTGTTCGAGCAGCTCCTGGAGGGTATCGCCCCCGCCGTTGCTCCCGGCGCCATAGTCACCGACGTCGGCTCCACCAAGCGATCTGTAGTGGAAGCGGCACACAGACTGCTCCCCGGGCACTGTGGCTTCGTGGGGTCTCACCCCATGGCCGGCAGCGAAAAGCGCGGCGTCGAGTACGCGCGGGCCGACCTGTTCAACGGCGCCACCTGCATCGTCACACCCACGGCCGACAGCAACCCCGAGCACGTGCAGGCGATCGAGGAGTTCTGGACGATGCTCCGCATGAAGGTCGTGAGACTTTCTCCCGAGGAGCATGATGCGGCGATAAGCGACATCAGTCATCTGCCGCACGTGTTGGCGGCGGCCCTGGTCGCCATGCAGGCGGACAGCTCCCTGCCGCTGGCGGGCAAGGGATTCCTCGACACCACGCGGATCGCCTCCGGCGATGCGGCCATGTGGCGCGACATCCTTCTGGACAACCGCGACAACGTGCTGGCGTCACTGGAAAAGATGAAGAAGCAGATCACCCTGCTGAAGAAACTGCTGAACAGGTCGAACTCCGAGGCTCTCAAGCAATGGCTGACCGCCGCCTCAGACAGGCGCGACAGACTGATGCAACAGAAGCTCAGGGAACTGTCCGGCGACTGACGGGCAGCAAATAAAGATGCCGCTGCCCTACAGCAGCGGCACCGCCACATTATCTCATGATTGCATCTTGATGAGACGGCCGATGCGTTACCGCGAGGCAAGCTGAAGCGCCTCAGCCGGGTCGGCGAAGACGATCTCGCCAACGTCGCCGGGCTTGGTGACGGCGACGGCCGCGATCACCTTGCCGCCGCGAGTGGCAGCGTAGACCAGCCCATCGATCGTGTTGACCGCGAACGCCACCAAGTCGCCGCGCTGGCTCTGAGCCTTCAGCACGCCAGTCTCCTTGTCGACCGCAAGGATGGTGTTGTCCTTGCCGCGCAGGTAAGTGAGCTTCTGATCCTCGGCGAGGAACTCTTTTGCATCGGCATTGATCCACTTGGGCTGACGGTTGTACGCGCCGTCCCCCTTTGCCAGGCAGACCACGCCCTGATCGGGAACATTGATATAGACCGAGGTGGAGGTGAGCGACGGAGAACCGAACAGCGGCGTACCGGCGTGATACTGCCAGCGAACCCGGCCATCGGCGCGGTTCAGGCAGTAGAGCTTCATATCGGCCGACGGGACGTACACACCACTGGCATCAGCAGCGAGATCGCCGCGGATGGTGCCATCCGTCTGGAATGTCTCGATGGCCCAGATTGCGGTACGGTCGGAGTCAACGGCATAGACCTTTCCATCATCACTGCCGGCGTAGAGGATTCCCTCGTAGAGCGCCGGAGTGCTGACCACGGTGCCACCGGTGAGAAGCTGCCAGCGGAATGGCGAATCGGGGCGTTCCAGTTCGATGCAGACTATGCGCCCGAAGGAGCGTTCAAAGTCGATGCCGACATAGATGCCTTCATTGTCTGCCACCACGCCACTGCGCATCGGCTGGCCGATGTCCACCGAGGTGACGCGGAATCCGCGTTCATCCACGACGTGCAGCTTGGTGTCGGCCGGGATGAGGATTTCGTCGCCCAGGATCAGGGGAGCACCCACCTTATCACCCTTGCCGGCCACGTTGGTGACGAACTTTACGTCGCCGCTCTTGCGATCCAGTCGATAGAGGAGATTGTCAGCCCGATAGACAAACAGGTCGTCGCCGCGCACGAACATGGACTTCGGCGTGCTGCCTTTCATCTCAAGCGTGCGCGTCCATTGTGCCTTTAGCACGTTCGCCGGGAGTTCAGTGATCGGGGCATCGATCGACTTGTTCTGGGTGCATCCGACAGTTGCGGCGGCGACGGACAACAGAAGTGACAGTAGTGTCTTCCTCACGGGCGCATCTCCTTCACAATGAGGAGTGCTAAGATAGCAACAAACAAACCTTTACGTCAAACCTGCTGGGCTCGGATTAATTGACTTGGACGAGGGTCATTTCAAACGCAGGCGCAATATTTCTGTGGCAATGTCGTTGCACTAACGGATACAGTCATTTTTCCAGCAAGGAGAGACCATGAAAACGACATTGGTCGTGAGTGCGGTGGCAGCAACGCTTGGCCTGGCAGCGGTTTCCTACGCCCAGGAGCCGCCGCGAGATCGCCCGGAGGCAAGGCGGCCGATGGCCCGCATGGCAATCCAGGCGGGGATCGAGCGCCAGCTCGAGGAGCTCAACCTCACCGAGGAGCAGCGCAGGGAGATCGAGCCAATCCTGCAGGATTTGCGGGAAAAGATCCGGCAGGCCAATGCCGATGCCCAGGAAAGAATCGGCAAACTGCTCACGCCCGAGCAGCGCGGCAGGCTTGAGAACCTGCGTCGCCAGGGTCCTGCAGGCGGTCCGGATCGACCGGGAATGGGCATGGGAGGCATGGGTGGCGACGCAGTGGAGAGGATGCGGTCGGCCGTACGTTCACTGGACCTCACCGCAGAGCAGCGAGGCAGGATCGATGAAATTCTCGGCAAGTTCCAGCGTGAGCTGGCAGCCGCCCGCGAGCGGCATGCCGGGGATCGCGAAGCCATGATGGAGGCAACGCGCCCCCTGCTGCGCGACCTGCGCGAACAGGTTCTCGCGGTACTGACTCAGCAGCAGCGGGAGAAGCTGCGTGAGCAACTGGAGCCTCCCCGTCGCGAGCGCGGGGACCGCGCCGATCGCCCCGAGCGCCCGGAACGTCCTCAGGGTCGCGAAAGAGAGCAGCAGCGTGAGAGGCGTGACCGCTCCAACCGGCCGGATCGCCCGCGTCAGGAGCTCTAGCAACGGGTTGAGCAGGTCCAACTGGAGCAATTGGATAACCGGCGTATAATCCCGCGATCATGGAGAACAGCAGCACGGTAGAGATCGGTTCGAAGGTGAAGGTCATCCAGCAGATCCCCTCGCGCGACGAGGCATGGACGACGGAGATCGTCGGCACAGTTATCAACTTCGAGCAAAGAAAGACCGGAAGCTGGTACGCCCACTCCAAGGACAAGGCGCTCTGGCTCGACCGCCTCACCATCCAGAAGTAGAATGGTGAGATCAGCGTCCTGAATCTCGATCGGTATACCCGTATCGAGAAGCTCTAGTCGCCCTGTTTACGCCTGACCGGAAGATAACGAAAACTGCCAGCCATCCGCTGATGACTGGCAGTTTCTGTTTTTCTCACTGCTCGCGGCAGCCGCTCAACGTTCCGGCAGCGTCACTGGCTTGACCCGCATGATGTAGGGGCGTTGCCGCAAGCCCGCCAGCAGCGAATCGGGCGCCGCAGAGTCGGTCTTGATGAGCATCATCTGCACCTTCTGGTTGCCATTGGTGCTGCGACTGATCACCATGTTGGCGATATTGACGCCCGCCTGGCCGAAGGTGTTGCCAACCATACCGATCACGCCAGGCTGATCCTCGTTTAGCACCAGCACCATGTTCCCCTCGGGGATCATGTCCATGGAGAAGCTGTCGATGCGGACGACACGCGGCAGCCGATCAGCGTAGACCGTACCAAGTATACGATGTGTCTCTCCGCCGGGCAGGGTCACCTGAAGCTCCACCACATCCCCTGCCATGCCGGCCGGCGGGGCCGCCTCGGTAATCTGCGCCAGCTCGATGCCACGCGAACGGGCAAAGTGCTCTACGTTGATGACGTTGATGTTCTCGCCAATATTGGCCCGCAGCAGCTCGACGGTCGCCAGTCGCATAAGTGTAGTGGCCAGCTTCTGGACGCGGGCGCCCTTAGCGCGGAGTGTGATGGTCTTGTAGCCGGTATCGCACATGGCCGGCAGAAGTCCGCCCATGCGACGGGCGAGGTCTGCGAACGGAGCCTCGTCGGCCGGCAGATCCAGCCGGATCCCGCCACCGTTGACGGCCCCGCGAATCTCCCCGTTCTGCAGGTAGGCGACGATTGCCTTGCACGCATCGACGCTGACAGCCGTCTGCGCCTCATCGGTGCTGGCGCCCAGATGCGGGGTGAGTACGACATTGTCCAGTCCGAACAGCGGATGATCCTTCGGCGGCGGCTCTGCCGCGTACACGTCGATGGCCGCGCCGGCGATCTTCTTCTCCTTCAGGGCGTCGGCCAGTGCATATTCATCCACCACTTCGCCGCGGGCGTCGTTTATCACCAGCAGGTTCGGCTTGCACTTGTTGAACAGCCTCTCACGATTGAGCAAATGCCGCGTGGATTCTCCGCCGGGAACGTGGAAGGTGATGACATCAAGCTGCTTGAGGAACTCGTCGAAGTCGCGGACTAGCTTCACCTTTCCATCGAGTGCCGTTGGAGCGGTGAAGTACGGGTCAAAGCCCAGCACGTTCATCTCCATCGCCAGCGCACGGGAGGCTACGGTTCGGCCGATCCTGCCCATGCCCACGACGCCGAGCGTCTTTCCCGCAAGCTGGGTGCCCTGGAAGCTGCTGCGCTTCTTCCACTCCAGTTGTCCCGTGATAAGGCTATGGTGCGCTTGGGGAATGTGGCGGGCCAGGGAGAACATCAGTGCCAGTGCATGCTCCGCGGTTGAGAGCGTGGAAGCCTCGGCCGTGTTCATCACGAGGATTCCCTTGAGCGTGGCCGTCTCACAGTCGATGTTGTCCACACCGACGCCGGCACGCGCGATGGCCTTCAGGCTGCCGGGCTGCGCGAGAACCCTCTTGGTGACCTTCGCGCCCGACCGGACGATCAGGGCATCGTAATTACCCACCTCGCAGGCCAGCTCGTCTTCCTTTAAGCCGACCTTTACGTCATATTCCAGGCCACTAGCCTTGAGGATCTCGAGCCCCTCCTCCGCCAACTTATCCGCAACCAGCACGCGCATCGCTCAGTTCCTTCCTGAAGGTTTAACGATTGAGCCGAACACAGCCATCGGTCTTGAATGTACGAAAGGCGCAGAAATCAGCAAGATGATCAACCGGTTCAAGATGCTCACATAATCGGATCGGAATCGGATGTATCGGCCCCATGTTACCTACTTGGATGGCCGCGATGCAGGTTATACACTCAAAAAAGACCGAGAGGACTACATGACGGATCCTGCAAAGCGCATTGCCACCCTCCGTGAAGAGATCCAGAAGCATGATCGACTGTACTACGTGGAGGCGTCTCCCATCATCTCCGACCAGGAGTATGACCGCCTGATGCAGGAGCTGATCGACCTGGAGAAGGCGCATCCCGAGCTCGTCACGCCTGACTCCCCCACTCAGAGGGTCGGCGGTGCACCTATAAAGGGCTTCCGCACCGTCGAGCATGCCGTACCAATGATGAGCATTGACAACACGTACGACGAGGGCGCTGTGCGCGACTTCGACAGGCGCGTGCGCGAGGTGCTGGGCAATAAGCACCCCGAGTATGTGCTGGAGCCAAAGATCGACGGTATCGCCGTCTCACTTCGCTATGAAGGTGGCGAACTGGTGCTGGCGGCGACGCGCGGGGATGGCCGCCGTGGTGATGACATAACGGAGAATGCGAAAACGATCCGCTCCATCCCTCTTAAACTGCGCGGCGAACTGTCGGCAGGCTCGGTGGTGGAAATCCGCGGCGAGATCTTCATGCCTAATGCGGTATTCGCCCACATCAACCAGGAACTGGTTGCCCGAGGGGAGGAGCCTCTCAAGAATCCCCGCAACGCCACGGCCGGTACGCTAAAGCAGCTCGATCCGAAGGTGACGGCATCGCGCAAGCTGGCATTCTTTGCCCATGGGCTGGGTGAGGTTTCCCCTGAGCCGCCCGACGATTACTGGCAGTGGCTCGAGCAGTTGCGCAAGTGGGGAGTGCCCTCCACCCCGCACGCGATGCTGGCAAAGAACATCGACGAGGTGATAGCCGCCATCGAGAAATTTGCCCGGGTTCGGCCGACGTTGCCGTTCCTCACGGATGGGATGGTGGTTAAGGTGCGCTCGCTGGCGCAACGAGAGCGCTTGGGAACCACCTCAAAGAGCCCTCGCTGGGTGATCGCCTTCAAGTACCCGGCCGAGCAGGTGCCAACCATCTTGCGTGATGTTACCTGGCAGGTCGGTAAAGGCGGAACACTCACCCCCGTTGCCGAGCTGGAACCGGTACTGGTAGCCGGCACGACCGTGAAGCGCGCCAGCCTGCACAATATAGAGCAGATCCAGCGTCTGGATATCCATATCGGCGACACGGTCATCCTTGAGAAGGCAGGCGAAGTTATCCCGTACATCGTACGAGTCGTCCCTGAGAGTCGACCGGCCGACGCTGTGGCAATCACACCGCCGGAGAAGTGCCCTTCCTGTCAGCAGCAGGTTGAGTTTGAGTCGCCGTTTGTCCGCTGCATCAACCCCGAGTGCCCGGCGCAATTGAAAGAGCGCATCCGCTGGTTCTGCTCGCGCAACCAGATGAACATCGAGAGGCTCGGCGAATCGCTGGTCGATCAACTCGTGGATGCCGGACTGGTGAAGACGTTTGCCGACATTTTCCGGCTGAAACTGGAGGATCTGCTGTCGCTGGAGCGTATGGCGACGAAGAGCGCCAGCAACGTGCTGGAATCGATCCAGGCAGCGCGCTCTCGGCCACTGGATCGCCTGCTGGCCGGCCTGGGGATCCGCCACGTGGGTAACACGACGGCGCGCGACCTGGCGAATCATTTCGGCTCACTGGAGGCACTGCAGAACGCCACGATCGAGCAGTTGGATGAGGTTGAAGGGATCGACGTGGTGGTAGCAACGGCGATCCACGATTTCTTTCGCAGTCCCGCCGGCCGACATGCGGTCGAGGAGCTTCGCAAGGTCGGTATCGATCCGAAGGTGGAGATCAAGGCCGTCTCCGGAAATGCGCCGTTCGCCGGCCAAACCATCGTGGTGACCGGAACGCTCAAGAGCTACAGCCGCACTGAGATCGAGGAGCTGATAGTTCGCCTGGGCGGCAAGGCATCCGGATCGGTGAGCAAGAAGACCAGCTTTGTGGTCGCCGGTGAGAATGCCGGCAGCAAGCTGCAGAAGGCAACCGAGTTGGGCGTTCCTGTCATCGACGAGGAAGAGTTCACCCGCCGCGTGGGTGGCGCATCAAAGCAGGACTCCGGATCGCTATTTTAGATTTGCTCAACCGCAAGTAGCGCGGCTTGTCCTATACGCCGCGAGACTTCGAAGTGGAGGAAGACATACCACGAGTTGAATGCACATTGACCGGGATTGAGACGCTGGCGCTGGTCGGGTTACTCTTCATGTGAACAAGGGATGTAAGCCGTCCGTATCCCTTGGGTCTGATCGTGCATCTTAGTCGAAGATCGCCTTGCCTCCCGCAGGCGGAAACCGCCAGTTCCACTTAGCGCGGCCCCAAAACGACTCCGGCCGGGGAAGAACACCCGGCCGGATCATGTTCATACGTGCCCTAGTATCCCGGGCCCATCATGTAGTCCGGCGGAGGACCATACGGCATGCCATCCGGCCCCATCATGCCCGGCTGCTGGCGCGGCTGGGCGTTGGGATCGACCCAGCCGATCTCCCGCTTGAAGCGGTTGGCCTCGCCCGCGTCGTAGCGCTTGCGCTCGAGGTTGCCGTTGCGGTCAGCAACGAGCACCGGCCCATCCGACATGTAGGGCGAAACGTCAAGATCCACCAGAGTCCAGCCGGTCTGGAAGTCGATGCTGTCCTCGACGCGGCCGATCATGTCGCCCGGGCTAACCGTGAACTGCTTCTGGTGCCACTTGCCGCCCTGCCAGTGGAAAACCTCGAAACGAACCGAGGCTGAACTGGTGGAGACACCGGTGGCCACAAAGAAGCGAGTGATCGGATCGACGGAGATCGGCTCGCT
>JAKORQ010000590.1 GCA_029777755.1 Planctomycetota bacterium | reverse complement strand
CTGGACGACTTTCACACAGTTATCAAAGAAGCCCTCATGGAAGGTAATCGCCGGCTTTCGGCCAGATCCTCTCTCCTTGATGCTGTCCTACAAGTGGCGACAGGAGGCTGGGACCCCAGTGATACAGACACCATCAATGAAGCAAGTGTCAAAGAAGCGTACGACACAATTCTTGCGCTGACGAGAAAGAACTTCGGCACGTTCGTCCACTTCTATCGAAAAGAGATCAAGAATCCTTTGCTCGGAAGCGGGGAAAGAGGCACCTTTTCCACAGGAGTGCCCCCATTTTTGGAAGCTGCCCAGCAGATAGTGTCCGAAAATGCGCGCCCGCGACTTACAAAGTTGTTGCGACTGCATTTGGGTGAGGCACTCAACGCGTCCCCTACCGCTCTCGAACAGACCTCGGATACCAATCTCACAGGTACTTCTTGAAGCTCCCCGCCGTCAGGCTCACCGCCAGCCCCAGCAACGCTGCGCTGGGCAACAGAATCACCAGCGGATGCACCGAGATTGGCAGCGCCAGGTATGTGACCCAAGGCAGCACGGCCAGCGGCATCAAGCTCGCTTTCGCGCGGTGGTAGATGAAGCCGGATTCCCGGCCCGCGCCGAAGCGGCGCACGTCACGCCGCACCAGGCCATCGATCAAACCGACAAAGGCCGCCGTGAAGATCAGCGGCAGCGTGAGAGCCAGCACCAGCAGCCGCACGAGGAAGGTCAGTGTCGTGAAGGCCGCGGCGATCAGATAGCTCTCGGTCCAGACATAGACTTGACTGATGAAGTACCGGAAGTTCCGCGTGGGCCCTTGACTGGGCGCGCGAGCGCGTTCGGCGGTCTGGCTCATCCGCTCCAGCAATCCCGAGCGCACGAACACCCATTCGTACCCGGTATCCACCAGCTCGTGCGCCGTGCGCCCCGGCTCCTGGACCACGACGCTGCGCGTGAAGTGGTTGGACAGGTGCCCCAACTCGTACTGCAGCATTTGCTGGGAGTGCCGCCAGCCCTGATCCTTCCAGAACAGGTGCATGCCCACGCACTCCACCACGATCGAGAACAGCAGCGAGCCGATCAACACCCCGAGCAGCCGGAACGGCAATGTGATGGCACCAATGATCAGGCCCTGGCGCTCGTTCTGTTCCCGCTGTGCGGTGGCGGCGGCATCACTCATGGTGCAGCCTCGTTACCGGCCGTGTCACCCGCGCGGGAGGCGGTGGCAGGCTCGCCAGTGGCTACTCCATCAAGCAGATCGTCGGGCAAAGCCGCATCCTGCAACGCAGGGGAACTGGTGAACACCCACCATTGGGTCGCATCGGTGTAGCTCTGGCGCATGTAGCCGGCGAGTTGCTGCAAGTCCCGCGGCATCACTTCATCTGGATCGGGCGCGGGCAGCGGCATCCTGATCTTCCAGAGCTGCCCGCCCTGCAGGAGCGCAAAACACTGTCCCTTGGGCAGGCCGACGATGTGCGGTGGCTCGATCATCGGTACGCTGGACATGCTGATGCGGTCCTGGGTGTTTGATGTGAAGTCTGTTGCGCCACGGATGTCCGAGCTGTCGGTCGCCCCAGAAACGATGGTGGTGGTATAGACCTCGACCTTGGGCAGTTGCCGGGTCAGCAGCTCGGCGGTGGCCGTCTCCCGGACTCGGAGCATGAACAGGTTGTTGAAGTTGCCGATCACCTGACCGGCCTTCGCGCGATTGCCGATGCGAGCTTCGATGTCGGAAAGCGTCTGCGTGTAGGCGGTGACCTGGATGCCGGCGCCGCCGCCTTTATTGATCATCGGGATGAACTCGTCGCCCATGAGTTCGTTGAATTCATCCGCATGAACGTTGATCGGCACCCGGGCGTCCGCGGATGCCGATGTCGACACGTTTGGCAGACCGTCGTCGATCCCGTGCTTGTAGATGTGCCCTGCGACCGACACCAGATCGGAGAACATGGAGTTCCCGACTGCTGCGGAGACCTCGGCGTCAGACAGCGCATCCAGCCCCACATAGACCACGGCGCGCTTTCTGATCACCTGCATCCAATCGAAGATCGGGCGGGGGTCGGCCAGGTCGGAATAGTTCGGCGCCAGGAGTTGCGCGATCTTGCCGCTGGTGAGTTTTTCCAGCAGCGGCAGCAACGATGCGACGATCTTGTCGAAGTAGGTCTTGTCGTACCGGACGGCCGAGCGCAGGCCGTCCAGCACCGGGTCGTAGTTGCGCGCCTGGGAGAGGTACTGCTCCAGT
>JAKORQ010000589.1 GCA_029777755.1 Planctomycetota bacterium | reverse complement strand
TCTCCCAGAAGCGGATATGCAGGCGCAGGCGATAGAGTGTGGGGACGTCGTCGCCGAGAGGCCAGAGTGACTGTAGCTTGGTCCAGTCCTTTTCTGTCGTCACCAGCGCCCTTGCGCCACGATCGCGTGCCAGCGCGACGAGATCGCGCACATCCGCATCGCAGTAGTGGTGGTGGTCATCGAAAAAGTGCTCGCCCCTGTAGGCACTGGCGAAACGCTGGAGGGAGTGCGCCAACGACTGCGGCCGGCCAATGCCGGTGAACAGCACAAACGGCTCTGTCGCAAGATCGGGAAGCTCACGCAACTCGCCAGATGCGGAGATTATCTCGGTGTTGACGTGGTCGCAGTGGAAAATCGGCGCCGAGCTATAGCGGCGTATCTCGTCCTGTGTTTGTAGAAGCTGTTCGGGCGCGACTTCCGATGCGTGCGTGATGAGGATGGCGGACGCACGAGCCAGGCCGATCAACGGCTCACGCAGCAGGCCGCGCGGATGCACGTGCCGAAAGCCGAACGGCTCGGCCGCATTGATCAGCACCAGGTCAAAATCGCGCCGGGCCCGCTGATGTTGAAACCCATCGTCCAGGATGAAGCAGTCGATCCCCGGATCGCGCGCCAGGGCGGAGGCAGCACCGGCAATGCGATCGGCATTTGCCTCCACGATGGTGCCGGGCAGTTGCGACTGCAGCAGCATCTGCTCGTCGCTGGCGTCCGATCCGCGCTTGCGATATCCGCGCATGAGGATGGCAGGTCGCCGGCCATACCGCCGCAGCATGTTCGCGACCCACTCGACCACGGGGGTCTTTCCCGTTCCGCCGGCGGTGATATTGCCGACACTGATGGTCGACCGGCCGGTGCTGTGGCTCTTCTTCCAGCCCTGCTGGTACGCATGATTGCGCAGACGCATCAGCGCGCTGTAGGGCAGCTCCGCGCACGCAAGAATCGCGCGTGTCACACTGGCCAGCGGCGATTGCGAACTGCCTGAGATCAGGTCGAGGTATTGGTTCTCCAGGGCCACGGCGATGAGTATAGCGGCGATCAGGCACTCAGCCACGCATCATCCTCGTGCGTGAAGACTATTCGCTCGCGAGGCAGGCGCGTGATGTCGAAGCACCGGAGCAGTTCATCGAGCGATATGGCATCTCCGCTTTCCACGCCACACCAGCGCGCCAGCAGTGCGAGCAGTCGGCCGCAGGTGACACCTGCGTCACGATAGTGCGCGATGCGCGTGTCACCGTGACGCTTAGCCAGTCGCCTGCCGTCTTTGCCTACCACCAGTGGCAGATGCCAGTATTGTGGAATGCGATCTTCCCATCCCAGCGCCTTGTAGAGCAGCAGTTGCCGTGGCGTGGAGTCCAGCAGGTCATCACCGCGCACAACGTGCTGCACACCGGCATCCGCATCATCCACCACCACGGCGAGCTGATAGGATGGAGTGCCATCAGCCTTGGCGATGACGAAGTCCCCAAGGTCGCGCTCGGGATTGCAGCCGTAAGCGCCGTGGAAGTTGTCGTGAATCGTCATGTCGAGATCCGGCACCATGAAGCGGATGGCGGGAGTCCGGCCGGTTCTCGCCCGGGCGTCGGCCGCATCAGCGAATCTCCCGCGGCAGCGTCCCGGGTAGATCGCCGCGCCATCCTCGGCGTGCGGCGCGGATGCTGCCAGCTCAACTTCCTTTCGCGTGCAGGTACAGCAATAGGCGTGGCCGGACGCCATAAGCCTCTGCAATGCCTCGGCGTACAGCGGCATCCGGGCGGTCTGGTAGATTGGGCCTTCGTCCCAGTCCAGCCCGAGCCAGCGAAGATCCTCGATGGCCTGGCGGTCGGCATGGGGCTTGATTCTCGGCCCGTCGATATCCTCGATGCGCAAGATGACCCGCCAGCCGTTCTGCCGCGCAAGCAACCAGTTCACCAGGAAGGTGCGGGCATTGCCCAGGTGCAGCGCACCGGTCGGGGAAGGAGCCAGTCTCGTGACAGACATCAGCGAGAGATTTTCGAGGCAGACGGCCTAAAGGCAAGCGGTGTCTTTAGGGGACTGCAGCCAGTTCCGCCGTCCTGGCGCGATGGGTGTGCTGCCGGGTGCGCTCATCGGAGACCACGGCTCCGTCATGCAGGCGAATCACGCGGGCGCAGCGGCTGGCGACGTTGGGATCGTGCGTCACCATGATGATGGTCTTACCTTCTTCCACCAGGCGGTCGAAGATTGCCAGCACCTGCTGGCCGGTCTTTGAGTCGAGCGCGCCGGTCGGCACATCCGCCATGACGCTCAGCGGATCAGTCATCAGCGCTCGCGCGATGCAGACACGCTGCTGCTGACCGCCGGAAAGCTGCATGGGCCGATGGTCGGTTCGTCCCTCGAGTCCCACATGGGTGGCCAGCTCGATGGCACGTCGGCGGCGCTCGGCCGGCGGGATCTTGAGGTAGAACATCGGCACTTCCAGGTTCTCCAGCACGGTGAGTTGCTGGATGAGGTTAAAGTTCTGGAAGATAAACCCGATGCGCCGGCTGCGGATCTCGGAAAGCTCGTCATCTGGAAGCTGGCTGACGTCCTGTCCGCCAAGGAAGTATTGGCCGGAGGTCGGCTTATCCAGGCACCCCAGGATGTTCATCAGCGTGCTTTTTCCCGAGCCGCTGGCGCCCATGATGGCGGTGTATTCGCCCTTGACGAAATCGAGGCTGACGTTGCGCAGAGCCGCAACTTCCACGTCGGTTCCCGGCTTACGGTAGATCTTGGAGAGATTCCTTACAGAGGCGACCAATTCCATCGTTATAGGTAACTACGTCCCACCGGCCGGATTGTTGAGTCCCGCATGGGCTGCAAATGCAAATGCCCAATGAGCAGGGCGGATCGCCGCTCACTGGGCACTATCCTCGGCCGAATTGGCAGTACTACTTCTCGTCGATGGTTACCGTGCTCACCACATCACCCTGGCGGATGGCGTCGACCACCTCCATCCCGGAGGTCACTTTGCCAAAGACGGTGTGTTTGCCGTCGAGCCATGGTGTCTGCACGTGGGTGATGAAGAACTGGCTGCCGTTTGTGTTGGGACCGGCGTTGGCCATGGAGATGACGCCGCGCTCATGCCTGTGCGGATTGCCTCGCGTCTCGTCGGGGAAGCGGTAGCCGGGGCCGCCCCGGCCGGTGCCTTCGGGGTCGCCTCCCTGGATCATGAAGTCAGCGATCACGCGATGGAAGGTGGTGCCATCGTAGAACTTCTCCCTCGCAAGGAAGACGAAGTTGTTAACCGTGAGTGGCGCATCGGCCGCGAACAGCTCGACGACAATGTCGCCTTTCGACGTTTTGAGTGTGGCGGTGTAGGTCTTCGACTTGTCGATGACCATCTCCGGCGGTTGGTTGTAACGCTTAGCCATCTAGCTTTCCTTCCTTTAATCGAGGGACGGTGTCAGTTAGCTCCGGGATTGTACGAGAGAGCGCAGTCCCGAGGCAAAGTCATCGGCCAATTCGCTCGCCTGTGTTTCCGGGAGGCCGGGCGATTGCGCGCTGACGACCAGTTCAAAGCGATTGCCCAGCGTGGTCGCCGTGACCGCCACCGGCATGGCCGGGCTCGCTGAGGCCACGCGAATGTATTCCCGCACCGGATCGGAGTGGTACAGCGCCAGCCAGCTCCGGTTAAGGTTGACGTTGGCGACTGTGGCACAGATGGGGGCGGCCTTGCGGAAATACTTCATTCCATCGGTGTGGTGAAGCCGCGCGGCTTTCCACCCGATAAGTCGTGGAAGCACAAGATATCGCGCGATGCGCTCGGGATCCTTTATGCGCCTTGTCTGTCGTGCCGCTTCCTGCGCCAGGTCGAGACGATTGTTCGCTTCCAGCGGGCAGGTCACCGGCACATAGGTCAG
>JAKORQ010000588.1 GCA_029777755.1 Planctomycetota bacterium | reverse complement strand
CTATCGTCACGTCCTCACTGTCGAGCTGGTACTCGCAGGAGCGGATCAGCGTATCGGATGGCTGGGCGTGCTGGCCGGTGGTGCGATGCCGCAGGACACCACTGCTGAGCTGGATCAGACAGCCGTCACACAGACCTCGTCCGCCGCAACGGGTGTTGAGCGCCATGGAGCTCTTGCGCAAAACATCTGAAAGGCGGAGATTCTGCTGATCACGGGGCACGACGATGCGCTGGCTGGTCCCGGCCGACTGGACGTTAATGATGGTCTGTTTCATTGGAAAACAACTCACCTCTCCAGTGCGAAATACAGCGGCATGCCGCAAATCAATGATGCCCCGAATGACTTGTCTGGCCGCAGTCTTGCAAAGTTAGTCGGGCATCAGCATACTTAATAGGACACGGGCATCAAGTTTAGAGGAGTCTGGTCGCCATGGACCTTAAACCGTTGACAGAAGCGATTGCCAAGGGCAACCGCGCAGAAGCCGTAAAGCTCACCCAGGCCGCTCTTGAAGCCGGTCTTAAGCCACAGGACATAGTCGATAACGGGCTCGTTCCCGGGATGACCATCGTCGGCGACAAGTTCAAGCGAAACGAGGCGTTTGTTCCTGAAATGCTGATCGCCGCCCGTGCCATGAAGGAATCGATGGCGCTGCTTGAGCCCCTGCTCGTGAAGGCAGGCATCAAGCCCAAGTACACCTGCGTCATCGGCACCGTCCAGGGCGACCTGCATGACATCGGCAAGAACCTCGTTGCCATGATGCTCAAGGGCGCCAATCTCGGTGTGATCGACCTTGGCACCAACGTCTCGCCCGACAAGTTCATCGAGGCCGCCAAGACTCACAACGCGGATATCATCGCTCTCTCGGCCTTGCTGACCACGACCATGCCTGCCATGAAGCAGACGGTCGAGGCCGCCAGGGAGGCCGGGCTCAATGCCAAGGTGATCATTGGTGGCGCGCCGGTTACGCAGCAGTTCTGCGACGAAATCGGCGCCGATGGCTACTCGCCAGACGCCGCCAGCGCCGTTGACCTCGTGATGAAGCTCATGGCCGCTTGATCGCGAGCTGTTGAAGACGAAACTAGAACGCTTGCCCCGCCATCCGGGGCAAGCGTTACTTTTGGTTCTCGAATAGCTGTTCCGCCGGCACTGCGGGATCCAGATCTGCTCTACTGCAAGTGAAGCGTCTTGCTCATATGGCCGCAGGACTCTGGATCGAGAAAAGTTCACCGGCGATGGCGCATCAGCATCAATCCGCCCAGCGCGAGCATTGTCAATGACGTCGGCTCCGGCACGACCGAGTAGAGGCGCGCCTGCGGGATGATCTCCCTTGCCAGGCCGTCAGATTCCCAGCTCAGTCGCACCATCGCGCTGTATGTGTTCTCGAAATACTCCAGCCGGATCTCGTAGAACTTGCCTGCCTCGAGTTCAATCGAGCCGCTGTGATTCTGCCCGCCGCCGGGTACCCAGCTATCAATCAGCAGTTCACCGTCAACCCACAGCCGCACACCATCGTTGCTCTCGGTGCTGAAGGTGTACACGTGAGTTCCCGTGGCATGCGCAGGCTGGATATATCCCGTCCAGCGCACCGAGAACGAATCAACGCCGATATCCGGGGAGGGCGAACCCGAGCCCCAGTCAAAGTTCACCTGGCCATCGATGCGCGTGAACTTCAGTCCTATCAGGTCATCATTGTCGAAGTACTCGCCTTTCAGGCCATCTCCCATGCCGGTGCCACTGCCGATGAGCGCGGTAAGCGAAACAGGATCCCCTTCGATCCCCGAGACATTGAACGCCCGGATGGTGTACTGGTAGTTGCCGGCGAGCGGAACCGAGTCGAAGTACCTCGTGCCATACGCCGTCCCGACCAGCACTCCCTCGCGGTAGACGTTGTAGCCAGCAACCCAGCTTCCCTGGTCGGTCTCGCTGGCCGGGCTCCAGCTCAGCATCACTCTCCCGGCGATGTTGTTGTCGGGACTCGCCGCCAGGGACGAAGCCGCACTCGGGCCGCTCAGGTCGCGCCCGCGCGGCGCGGCGATCATCAGTTCCTCCAGCCGCTCCTGCACCTGTGATGGCGGAAGCAATCCAAGCCCCGGGTTGGAGATCGCGTCGATCAGTCGCGATTCCGCCCTCTCCCCCGTGGCACCAGGCGTCCAGGTGAAACTGGCATCCGCGTTCATCTGGATCTGGCCACTTTCCAGCGCCCAGTACTTTTCCACCCCTGAACCATTGTCAAACTCCGTTCCCACGACGGCATACATCACAGGCACTATGTCCGCCAGGTGATGATCCTTCGCCGAGGAGTTGAAATACTTCTCATAGGCGACACGCACCGGGTTGTCCTCCGGCGTCTCGCTCAAGCGCTCCCCGGCCCTCATGGTGTGGCCGATCTCTCTCCCGGCAAACACGATCTCGGTCGGCCAATCGTTGATCGCCGTCACGGCCGCGTCCGTGTCGCGCGTCCAGTTCACGTTTGTACTGTTGATCCCCTGGCGCGTCTCGAAGTTGCCGCCCATGTTCACCCACTTGCTGACCTTCTGGGCAACCAGTTCCGCCCCGGTAAGCGGGCTGTACTGGTCAGGCCCGGACGCCAGCAGGTCGCGCAGGTTGGTTGCGTACCCCAGCGTGACTATCGTAACACTGTGGTCCTCCTGCGATGCCAGAATCTCACGATACAGCCTCACCGCGTCGGGAGGATTGGACAGGTCCTGCGGAAAATTCTGCGCCACGTACTGGGCGTAGTTTGATGAAAGGTTCACGCCCGGCCGCTGTAGCGTGCCTATCGGGATCGCTCCCCGGCCATAGTACGTGTTGATCGCATCGACCGCCCCACCGGCATACGGATGCAGCGAACTGACCATGGCGGCCAGCACCTGTGCATAGCCGCGATCCGCCAGCGCGTTGAGCAGCGCCAGCGCACCGGCATCATCCACGTCGGTCTGCATGTCCGTGTCGAAGATAATCTTGGTACTGGCCAGCGCGCTCGTGGAAAACAGCGGAACGGCAACGGCTGCAGCAAACAGCGCAGAGGATCGGCCCAGACGCATCACAATTCACCTCAGGGAAAGCACAAAAAGGAAGGATTGACGCCGCCCGCCATGCGACAGGCGGCGTCACACGGACTCACTTCAAAACAAGAACTAAGCACGCCGACGGCTGATCAGCCCCGCGCCGGCGAGGCACAGTAGTGCCAGCGAGCTTGGCTCGGGGATGACCGTGAACATGAACTCATCGGCGCCGCGAGCAACGCTGCTGATCCGCACCTCATCGATATATCCCTGGGGCTGGAAGCGGAAGTCGCCGCGGGTGCTAGTGCCCACGCCGAACCAGTTGCTGTCGGCGGAGGTTCCCAGGTCGGACGAGAGTGTCCCCGTCCCGATCAGGTTCGCTTCCTCAACGCCGCTATCGACGCGCGTCCAGTACAGCTTCAGGGAGTTGGCCACGCCCTCGTTGCCGTCGTAGGTGACGGCCACGTGGAACCACTCGTTGGCCGCAAACACGTGCGGGCCAGACGCAGGCAGATCTGCAGTGATGCTTCCGGAACCATGGTAGAACGAAAGCTTGCCGCTCGTGTCAATTCGCAGCATGAAGCCGCGCTGCGAGTAGTTCTGCCCGTCCATACCGCCGTCATGCGACAGGATCGTCTGTTCGCGGCCATCCAATCCGCTGATGTTGATCAGCGCCTCGTAGGTGAATGCCCCATCCGCGCCCTGGAACGCCGACTGCGGAACCGCGCCGGCAGTTCGTGCGCCGCCGCCAGTGGCGCTGGCTGTGGCACTATAGGAGCCGGTGCCGGAATTCATCACATTGAAGGAGCTGCCGAACCCTGCCAACGCCGGACCGCCATAGCCACCACCGCCGCCGCCACGCCCGCTCGGGCCACCAGTGTTCGTCAGGTGGATGCCATTGCTGGCCACACCGGCCGAGTTCATGAATGGATTGCCGTCCGGCTCATCCCCGGGCAGCTCATCGAAGTGATACAGCGCCAGCGTATACTCGTCCGCAACATACGGGACGGGCGCTGCATATGCGTTTGCAGCAAGCCCGGCAACCGCAGCGCACACGATCGATAGCGATAGGTGTCGCATTGAAATGCCTCCTGGTTTTCCAAAGTGCCGGCCACGCGCCGGCGTGGTAGCTGTGAACGTGTTAATCCATCGCGACTGCACAGAACAGCGCAGATTGCCATGTACCAAGTATTCTCCCAATGCAAGAGCTTGCCGCCTACCCCCTACAGCGACAAACTCACAACGTTTTGCGACACCCACGCCCCTGCGATATGCTCTAGGCCATGCCCTCGGTGCCAAAGCGACTGGTCGGGCTGATCCTCAACATCGGCCACTCCCATGCCTCGCGCGTCATGGTCGGCGTGCAGCGATATGCCATCGAGAACAACTGGCAGGTGCTGGTACAGCACATTCACCACCACGATCCGCTCGACGTCTGGCTGCGCCGCGGCGTTGACGGCTTCATCATGCAGGCGACCACCCCTGAACTTGTCGCATTTGAACAGGGCGCGCCTGTCATCAACATCTCCAGCCTGTCGCGCACGCAGTTGATAACCGTCACCGCCGACCACAACGCCATCGGGCGCGTAGCCGCCGAGCATCTTCTCACGCTACCTTTGTCGCATTTCGCGTATGCCGGGCTAGAGCATGAATTCTGCCGTGAAGCAGCCCAGGGTTTTTCATCGGTCATCGAGAAAGCCGGATACCATTGCCAGGTCTTTTTCTCCCCGAGATACCAGGGAACTGAGCTCATCTCCCGCCTGCCACGTCCCTGTGGGCTGATGGTCGCCAGTGACGTCTACGGCGCATACCTCGTGCGCGACTGCAACATCTCCAACGTGCCGATCCAGCAGCAGATAGCCATCGTCAGCATGGGAAATACCCCCGACCTCTGCGACCTTGCCATCCCCAGCCTCACCTCCGTCGACCAGGGAAGTGAGCGCATCGGCTACGAGGCGGCCGAAATGCTCAACCGCCGCCTCCGCGGCGAACTTGTGGAATCACGCCGCCTGCCTCCCGGCCCTGTGGTCCAGCGCGACTCCACGCGTATGGTCGGCTATGACCCGGACATCGACCAGGCGCTGCGCATCATCCGGGAATCGAGCCATCGTCCGCTCCGTGTCAGCGAACTGGCGCAACAGCTTCGTATCGAGAAACGCACATTGGAACGGCGTTTCGCCCGCGTGCTTGGCCGATCGCCGCAGGCGGAGATCATGCGCGCCAGGATCGAGCATGCCAGGCAGCTACTGGCTGTCACCGCCCTGTCTATCCCCAACGTCGCCCGGCGCTGCGGATTCGAGAGCGCAACGAGATTTGGCACCATATTCCGCAAGCTCACCGGCACCACCCCCAGCGCCTATCGCCGGCAGAATCAACTGCCGGCGGCTGGACAGAACGACTTTTCTCAACTGCCGTAGACTTCTATACCCCGGCACCGGCTCACTACTCCAAGCTCAAACGCGCGCTTGTGAAACAGCTCAATCGCCTTGCG
Source organism: Planctomycetota bacterium (assembly GCA_029777755.1). Lineage (GTDB taxonomy): Bacteria > Planctomycetota > Phycisphaerae > Tepidisphaerales > Tepidisphaeraceae > CAIQIQ01. The sequence continues at coordinate 3,052 of JAKORQ010000588.1, read as the reverse complement.
CTGCGGCGCGCCGTCAGAAAGGTCGATCGGGAACTTCATCAGGTACTTGAAGTAATGATGCGCCATCGCGCTGGGCCAGCCGTGCGCCTCCGCCTCGGCCGCCACTATCTCATCGATGTGGTCCATGCCGCCGAGCATCGCCGCCTTCAGCTTCTGCGGCACATCCGCGATATCTCTGCCCCGGCGCGTCATCCAGGTGGCGAAGACAAACGGCAACCCCGTCCACTGCTTCCAGGCGTCGGCCAGGTCCATCTGGTAGATAAACTCTCGAGGCGCGGCCGTGACGACCTTATCGCCGATCAGCAGCACTGCGTCAGCCGACTCCCGATCCTCCACCAGCGTCACTTCCTGTCCATGCAGGAAATGCAGCAGGATGCGGCACAGCGCCACCGATGTGTGACTCTCAATATCCGCAAAGACCTTCCGCACCTTGTAGCACGGTACCCGGGCATAGAGGCGCACCGTGTACACCGGTCCATCGGCGCCGATACAGGCGGAGGGAACCATCACCAGGTCATCCGCCCGCTGATAGTCGATCGCCGGCAGAAGCGCCACGTCGCATCCATCGCGCTCCAGCAGATCCAGCAAGCGTGCCGGCACGTCGTAGACAATTCTAAGATCAGGGTCGGCCGCCAGCCCCCACACCAGGGGCTTGGAGTTGAGGTAACTAACACATCCGATACGCAGTGCCATAGTAGTGCTGACTATACGCGCAGCAGTCCGCTTGTGTATCTGCGCCGCCTCGGTTTCAATCGCCGCCATGGACTGGCCACCCGTGAAGCTGATCGCCGCCGATCTTGACGGAACACTGCTCGACGACGACAAGGCCATTGCGCCCCAGACTCTCGCTGCCGTTCATTCACTGCAAGAGCGTGGCGTGCGCTTCGTCATCGCATCCGCCCGACCGCCCCGCTCCGTGCGCCATATCTACGAAAAACTCCAGCTCGACACCCTCCAGATCAACTACAACGGCGCGCTGATCTGGGACGAACGCCGCAAGGCGGTGATCGATCACCGCCCGCTGGCCGGCGAGCTTGTCCTCGACATCATCCAGCTTGCCCGCAGTATCGATGAGCGCGTCCTCATCACCTGTGAGATTCTTGATCGCTGGCACACCGACCGTCTCGACAACAGCTACACGACGGCGACCGGAGTTCTCTTCAAGCCGGATGTGATTGCCCCTCCTGAGAGCTACTGCTGCGGCCCGGTGACCAAGCTGCTGCTTCTCGGCCCGCCGGACGTAATCGCCACGGTGCGTCCGCAGGTGCTTGCGCAATTCGGAAGGCAGATCAACCTGGTCAGCACCGAGCCTGAGCTGCTGCAGATCATGGCGAAGGACGTCAGCAAGGCTGCCGCCCTGCGCCGACTGGTCGAGACATACGGCATCCCGCTGCAAAACGTACTGGCGATCGGCGACGGCGAGAACGACATCGACATGCTCAAGGAATGCGGCATAGGAGTCGCCGTAGCCAACGCCGCACCGGCACTCAAGGCCGTCGCCCAATGGGTCACCCCCTCACCCAACTCCCACGGAGTGGCGGATGCCATCCGCCGATTCGTTTGCTAACACAATTCCACCAGAAGTGGAGCGGCTTGTCCTCAAGCCGCGTGACGTCGAATCGACGGAAGCCTTCCCACTGGATGCACGTTGACCGGCATCGAGACGTCAACCTTGGGCTACTTTGTTGCTTCGTGGTGAAGAAGGGAAGTACATCATCCGGTTTCCCTGGCCCTGATCGTGCATGTTCGCCGAGGATTCCCTTACCTCCCGCGGGCGGAGGACCGCCCGCTCCACTTTGCCGCGTCTCCCTACCCATCCCAGCGCTGATAGAGGTTATGCTTCACGCCCACCAGGTCCAGCGCTTTGCCGGCCACGAAGTCCGCCAGTTCTATCAGGCTCTGGGGCATGAGATACCACCCCGGGTTGGCCGGGGCGATGATGGCGCCGGCGTCGGTTAGCGTCTTGTAGTTGTTTACATCGATCGGGGACAGTGGCATCTCGCGGTGGACCAGGATCAGTTTGCGGCGTTCCTTGAGGGTGACGGCCGCGGCACGCGAGATCAGGTTGTCGCCAATCCCGCAGGCGATCTCCCCCAGCGTATTGCTGGAGCAGGGAATGATCACCATGCCGTCGTGCAGGAATGTGCCGGATGCCAGGCGGCTGCCCACGTCGTTGTAGTTGTAGAGAGTGACCGAATGGTCCGGCCGGCCGACCAGGCGCGGGAGATCCACCTCCGGCATGTTCAACTCGTCGTTGAGCAGTCGCCGGCCCAGCGGCGAGACGATCAGATGAACATTTACCCCGGCGGCAACCAGGCCACGGATGAACTGCTGGGCGTAGATCGCGCCCGATGCACCGGTGACTGCTACGACAATATCCATTTGCGCGATTATACGGATGATGACTACCGCTTCACGCCGCGATAGCAGACGCAGATGCCAAACGTCATCGGGAACAGCTCGACATCCTCGAAACCGGCCGACTTCATCATGCCGGCCATCTGCTCCCGTCCGATGAAGGTGTTCACCGATTCAGGCAGATACTTGTAAGCCCCCGTCTTGTCGCCACTGATGAGGGTGGCCGTGCGGGGAAGAATCTTGCGGAAGTAGAAGTTGTACATCCCGCGCAGAAGCGGATTGGTCGGCAGGGAAAACTCCAGGATGATCACCCGCCCGCCCGGCCTGAGCACGCGATAAAACTCATGCAGCGCCGCTGCGGGATCGATCACATTGCGAATGCCGAAGGCGATGGACACGATATCGGCACAGGCATCGGGAAGCGGCAGCGCCAGGGCATCGCCGTTGATGTAGCTGATCTCGGCCGGGCTGTTTGCCTCAACTGCCTTGCTGCGGGCGATGGGGAGCATGGCGTAGGTAAAATCCACGCCGATGACGCGCCCGGCTTTTGTGCCGAAGCGGATCGACAGATCACCCGTGCCGCAGGCGACGTCGATCACCTGGTCTTCCGGCCGAACTTTAGCAAGGGCAACTGCCTTCCTGCGCCAAAGCTGATCCATCCACAGGCTATGGAGGCGGTTATTGATGTCGTAGG
>JAKORQ010000587.1 GCA_029777755.1 Planctomycetota bacterium | reverse complement strand
CGGTTGGCGTGATGACCGTGTGGATACGGAAAAGCGGCGGCAGGCCCGTGACGATGTGCACGTCAGAGGCGTTGGCGCTGATGGCTGCCTTCAGGATGTCGTCGATAGGTATGGTTGCCATAGGTGTTGCTCCAGCAGTTGTCCTGGTTTAGTTGCTCTCGGTTACGCGAATAACTTCTTCGACTGTGGTCAAGCCACTTAGCACCTTGCGGAAACCGTCCTGGCGCAGTGTCACCAGTCCCCGGTCGCGGCACATGCGGCGGAACGCGGTCACATCCGGGTTTCGCGTCACCAGATCCCTGAGGTTGTCGTCCATCACCAGCAGCTCGTAGATGCCCTGGCGACCGGAGTACCCGGTGCGGCGACACTTCTCACAACCCTTGCCGCGCCAGGCCTTCTCGGCCTCGAATCCCTGTGCGGCCAGGTACTTCTTTTCCTCTTCCGTGAGACGATGCTCTTCCTTGCAGTTGTCGCAGATGCGGCGAACCAGTCGCTGAGCCAGTACCGCGTTCACGGCCGATGCAATCAGGTACGGCTCGACGCCGATGTTGATCAGTCGCGTGATCGAGGAGGGGGCATCGTTGGTGTGGAGGGTGGATAGCACCAGGTGGCCGGTGAGCGCCGCCTGGATGGCCGTGCGTGCCGTCTCCGCATCACGAATCTCACCGAGCATGATCACGTCAGGGTCCTGACGCAGCAGCGATCGCAGGGCGGCCGCGAAAGTCATGCCGATCTTCTCGTGCACCTGAGTCTGGTTGACGGCCGACAGGTTGTACTCGATCGGGTCCTCGACCGTGCTGATGTTCATCCTCTGCGCGTCCATCTGCCGCAGCGATGCGTACAGGGTGGTGGTCTTACCTGAACCAGTCGGGCCGGTCACCAGGATGATGCCGTGCGGCTCGTCAATCTGGCGTTTCCACACATCGAGGATCTCAGGATTGAAGCCCAGGTCCTCCAGGTTCACCTGGATCGACTTGTTGTCGAGAATACGAATGACTGCCTTCTCGCCGTAGGTGCAGGGCAGCGTCGAGAGACGCAGGTCGATCTTGCGGTCGTTGATCACGGCGCGGATGCGGCCGTCTTGCGGCAGTCGGCGTTCGGCGATGTCGAGGTTCGCCATGATCTTCAGTCGCGAGATGATGGCGGGGTGCATTGACGCCGGCGGAGTCATCGTCTCGAACAGGACACCGTCGATGCGGTAGCGGATCTTCAGCGACTTTTCCTTCGGCTCAATATGAATATCGGAGGCCGACTGCTTCACCGCATCATGGATCACATAGTTCACGAAGCGAATGATGGGCGACTCGCTACCCATCTTCTCCAGGTCAGCCACGTCTTCCGACTGCGCCTGGATGAGCTGGATGTCGTCTTCCGCAACATCCTTGATGATCTCGTCGACCTCGACGCCAGCGCTTTCGCTATGCTGCTCGATCACACGCTGGAGATCTGCGGACGTGATAACACAGACCTTGGGCAGCTTCTGCGTTCTCCGCTTGACCTCGTCAAGGATGAACACGTTGCTGGGATCGACCATGCCGACGGTGAGGATGTCCTCCTCAAAGTGCAGCGGCACGATCTGGTACTTGCGGATGTAGTCGAGGGGAAGCAGGTCGAAGGCTTCCTTGGTGGTCGGCTCCTTCAGCGGCGACTGGAAGGGCAGATCGAGCGTTTCCGCGAGGGCCGAGAGAATCTGGGCCTCGCTGGCGACGTTCATCGACATCAGGACCTGCGCCATCGGCTTGCCGGGCATCTTCCTCTGGATCTGCAGCGCCTGCTCAAGCTGATCCTGGGTGATGTGGCCGCGATCCAGCAGCAACTGCTCGACGGTCTTCCTCTGCGTCTTCTTGGGCGGCGACCATAGCTCATGAACGTCCAGGTCGTCGGTGATGGAAGGAAGCTCATCGAGCCCATCAGGCTCTTTCTCCTGCTGCGGATTGCCGCCCTGCGAAAAAGATATCCATCTCTTTAGCACGAGTATTCCTCACATTCCGGTGCCGGGAGCCTCAACCACGTATTCGCCTGAGCTGTGCGACAGCACGATGCTGCGCGGGCCGATCGACTTCACGGTGAACTGGATGTTGTCGATCTGGAGCCGGTCACCCGTGCGATACACCCAGTTGTTCATTGTTACCGAGCTGTTGTTGCCCGAGTACAGGATCATCTGGATCTTTGCCTTCGCCACTGCGTTGCGCACCGGCTCCAGCGCATCCGTGGATATCACGACGGCCTGCTGCTCGCTGGCGTTTTCCACCTTGGCTGTCTGGCCGAAGGAGAAGGGGTTTACCTTCAGGTCTTCCGGGGGGATCTGGCCGGCGCTGATGTCCTGCTG
>JAKORQ010000586.1 GCA_029777755.1 Planctomycetota bacterium | reverse complement strand
CAATGGCGATCATCACGAGAATGGGGGCGAGAATGTCCAGCAGGATTGTAGAAATCATCGGCTGGCGGGGAACGATACGGTAGATTGCTCAAATATTGAAGCGCAGTGGAGTAGTTCCGCCAGAACCGCGGCAGGCAGGGGAGTCCTCGGCCAAGGATCGCGCCTGAACTACCGGGAGCGCGGGCCGCTTGCCCGCAAGTATGGACGTGTGTTGCGCACATTGCGGGCGAGGGCTCCGCTCGCCCGGGTAGCCGCTGATGCTATCTCTCCGGCACCTACATGCTGACATTCATGTCAAACCTGTGTTGCACGACATTGATGGTGGCAACATGATCACGGGTTCTTGGATCTGGCTTGCTTCCATGAATTGAAGCGCCCGGGATCACCGGTAACACTAAGACTATATTTCCGGCATCTGGGACGCGAAGATCTTATTTGTCGGCCGCAAGAGTCGACTATAAAGTTGCGGCTGGTTCACACGTGCCGGTAGTCTGGCAATGTTGGAATCGAGTGTATAAAATCGCCGCAATGCTTATTGTCCTGACGAGCACGCGCTTCACGACGACGGCCACGCGAGTACTCTGGTGGTGACCGTTTGGACATGAGGTATATGAACTCTTGACGAATGCGTCGCCCGCCCGATGAACTGGCGGGCGTTTTTATTGGCAGAGGAGAACATGGCTTCGATCACACTTCCGGATGGATCGGTAAAGGAATTGGCGGACGGTTCTACCGTCATGCAGTTGGCCGAGAGCATCGGCCGACGGCTGGCGGACGCGGCCATTGTCGCCCGCGTAGATGGCAAGATCGTCGACCTGGCCACGCCCCTGACCGGTTCGCACAAGGTGGAGATCCTCACCGAGAAGGACCCCGAAGCCCTGGAAGTACTGCGGCACTCCTCGGCCCACGTGATGGCCCAGGCCCTCCGCCGGATATTCGGTGAGAAGGTGCAATACACGATCGGTCCGGTGGTGGAGAACGGCTTCTATTACGACGTTGAGATTCCCGGCGGCATCCGCAATGAAGACCTGCCCAAGGTCGAGAAGGAGATGCAGAAGATCATCAACGAGAAGCTGCCGTTCATGCGCACCGAGGTGAAGCCGGATGAGGCCAAGCAGCGCCTGCATGAGCGATCGCAGCGCTTCAAGGATGAGATCATCGATGAGCTGGTGCAGGCCGGCGAGACCAAGGTATCGCTGTATGAGCAGGGGGATTTCCTTGACCTTTGCCGCGGGCCGCACATTCCTCACACCGGCAAGATCAAGGCGTTCAAGCTCATGAAGATCGCCGGCGCCTACTGGCGCGGCGACGCTTCGCGCGAGCAGCTTACGCGAATCTATGGCACCGCCTTCTTCGACAAGAAGCAGCTCGATGAGCACCTGAAGATGCTGGCGGAAGCGGAGAAGCGCGACCATCGCGTACTCGGCCCGGCGCTGGGGCTGTTTACCATCGATGATGCGGTGGGCCAGGGCCTGATCCTCTGGAAGCCCAAGGGCGCCATCATCCGCCAGGAACTTCAGAACTTCATCTCCGAGCATCTTCGCCGACAGGGGTATCAGCATGTGTTTACCCCGCACATTGGCCGGCTCGGGCTGTATCGCACATCGGGTCACTATCCGTACTACCGCGAGAGTCAGTTCCCGCCGCTGGTGGACCGTGACATCATCGAGAAGCTTGCGCAAGAGAAGTGCACCTGCGCCGACCTGGCGAACATGATGGAAAAGGGCGAGATTGACGGCTACCTGCTTAAGCCGATGAACTGCCCGATGCATATCAGGATCTATGCCTCCGAGCAGCGAAGCTATCGCGATCTGCCGATTCGCCTGGCCGAGTTTGGCACTGTGTATCGCTACGAGAAATCGGGCGAGCTGGGCGGCATGACCCGCGTGCGCGGCTTCACCCAGGATGATGCCCACATCTTCTGTACCGAGGAGCAGGTTTCGCAGGAGATCCAGGGATGTCTTGATCTGGTGAAGATTGTGCTGGGCACCTTGAGCCTGGATCAGTACCGCGTGCGCGTCAGCCTTCGCGATCCCGATTCCAGCAAGTATGTCGGCGAGAAGGAGCAGTGGGAGAAGGCCGAGCAAGCCTGCAAGGATGCGGCTGCCACACTGGGAGTACCGTTCTCGCTCGAGCCGGGCGAAGCGGCGTTCTACGGGCCGAAGATCGACTTCGTCGTCCGCGACGTCATCGGCCGCGAGTGGCAGCTTGGCACTGTGCAGGTGGACTACCAGTTGCCGCAGCGGTTTGACCTGTCCTACATCGGCGCAGACAACCAGCCGCATCGGCCAGTGATGATCCATCGCGCGCCGTTTGGCTCGATGGAGCGCTTCATCGGCGTACTCACCGAGCATTTCGCCGGCGCGTTCCCGCTCTGGCTTGCACCGGTGCAGGTTGCGGTGCTGAGCATTTCGGAGAAGAGCCTGCCGTTTGCCCGCGAAGTGGCTGAGGCGCTCAAGAAGGCAGATATTCGCGTGGAGCTGGATGCCGGCGCCGAGAAGATCGGGGCCAAGATCCGTCATCACACGCTGCAGAAGGTCCCGCTCATGGTGGTGATCGGCGAGCAGGAGGCGGCCTCCCGAAGCGTAAATGTCCGTCCGTATCAGGACGTCGAGGGTACCATCAAAGGCAACCTTTCGCTGGATGCCTTCATCGCCGCGGTGAAGGAGAAGATCGCCACCCGCTGGGTCGCCGGCAGGAAAGCCTGATCGGCTCGATATGATTCACGCAAGGTGACGCCGCTGCCGCGCCGGCGCGGTCACCTGAGCCTGCGGCCGAGGCGCGCGCACCTGGTACGGCTGGAGAAAATCAGGCAGGTCGCGCCGGCCTGGCCGGGCGTAGTCATCGGCGAGCAACTTGCCAGCTTCCTCGCTGCGCCCGAGCCATTCGTAGGCTAACAGGAACTGCCGCTGCAGCGAGATCGCGTGCGTCTTGCCCGTGCGCTCGTAGATGAAACGGGCAAAACCAGAAAACCGCTCGAAAGCTGAATCCCCGGCAAGCAGCAGGGGAATGGTCCGCTCGAAGTTGCCGCTGTTGTAGTAGAGGTCCCAGTACCTGGCGACCCGCTTCAGGTGCTGCATAGTGGCGAAGTCGAGAAGGTTGTTGCGCAGCAGCTCGTACGGCGCGTCAGGAGAATAGATCATCTCGAATGCCTGCGTGTGCCGCGCGATGGGAGCGCCGCGCAGCCGCTTGAGGATGCCCAGTTGGATCTCGTGTGGGCGCAGTCGCAGCAGGCGATCAAAGCCGGCCGCGAAACTCTCCAGCGACTCTCCCGGCAACCCGGCGATCAGGTCGGCGTGAATGTGCGCACAGGTCTGCGTGCGCAGCTTCTGCAAAGTGGCCTCGACGCGGTCGTTGCGCTGTTTTCGCCCTATGCGCTTGGCCACTTCCTCATTGAATGTCTGCACGCCAACTTCCAGTTGCAGGGTGCCGGGCGGAAACTGCGCCAGCAGCTCGAACACGCTGTCGGGCAGGTGGTCGGGGATGATCTCAAAATGGACGAACATCCCGGGGCTAAGGCGCTCGAGGAAGAAGCGCAACACGGCGGCGGAGTGTCCGGGATGGACGTTGAAGGTGCGATCGACAAACTTGAACTGTCGACATCCCCGCTCGATCAACTGCTCCATCTCCCGGAGGAAGTCATCGATCGGGAATCTGCGCACGGGGATATTCAACGACGACAGGCAAAATTCGCATGTGAACGGGCAGCCGCGCGAGCTTTCCACATAGATCGTGCGGTGGGAAAGATCCTCATCCGCGTACAGCCGGTAGGGCAGAGATACCCATGACAGGTCATGGATGACCAGCAGCGGGCCAACGATCTTCTCTCTCGGCTTGCCTGCCAGCAGGTCGCGACATAGCTGTGGAAAGGCCAGGTCTCCCTCGCCGCAGACAACGTGGTCTGCCAGTTCGCAGATCTCCTGCCGGGCATGCTCGAAGCTGACCTCCGGACCGCCCAGGACCAGCTTGATCTCTGGAGCGAGAGCCTTCAGTTGGCGTGCCAATGCCAGCGACTCGGCCGCGTTCCATACATACACGCCAAGTCCCACGATCTTTGGCGACTGCTCCAGCACTTTCTCAAGCACGTCGGCCGGGCGGGCTTCCAGGTCAAACTCCAGGATCGCGCAGCTATCCTCCAGTTCCGCCATGTTGGCCTTCAGGTAGCGCAGGCCGAAGGAGGCGTGGTGGTAGCGCGCGTTGAATGTCAGCAGGACGATGTCCATCAGGGGATTCTAGCTGTCGGTTGCGCGAATCCAAAAATGAACAAGGGGCTGACCAGCGCGGCATACAAAGCTGATCAGCCCCAGGGCAGGATAGCTTGCTACAGTACGGTCGCGGCCTCAGCCAGCGCCAGCACCATCACCTGTCCATAGAAGATTCGCAGGATCATGGTCAGCGGATAGACCGTGGAGTACGCGACCGACGGGGCGTCCGAGCCGGTCACCTGGCCAGCGAACGCCAGGGCGGGCGGATCGGTCATCGACCCGGAGAGCAGGCCGCAGATCGTCATGTAGTTGATCTTCAGGAACGCCCGGGCGAAAAAGCCGACAAGTGCCAGCGGGATGAAGGTGATCATGGTGGCGTAAGCCATCCACTTCAGGCCATCACCCTCGGTAAGCGTCTTGACGAAGTTTCCACCCGAATCCAGCCCCACGCACGCCAGGAACAGCACGATACCGATCTCGCGCAGGGCGAGGTTGGCGCTTTGCGGCAGGTAGTAGATCAGCGGGCCGACCTTTGACAGGCGGCTGAGGATGATGGCGATAACCAGCGGGCCGCCGGCCAGGCCGAGCTTCAGCGGCGCAGGCAATCCCGGCATCGGGATCGCAATCGAACCGGCGATCACGCCGATGCAGATTGCCACGAAGATCGGGATGATCTGCGGGTGGTTGAGCGCCTTTAGGCTGTTGCCCAACTCGGCCGCCACTTCCTTCACGTCATCCTCTTCGCCGACCACGCCGATGGTGTCACCATACGCCACGCGCGCGCCCGAGTAGGGGCTGAGCATCATGTCGCCGCGGATCAGCCGGGTGGCGCTTACTCCAAATCGCTCGCGAAGCTGCAGTTCCGGGATTGTCTTGCCCACGTACTGGCTGCGGGTGACGATGATCTTCTGGTAGGTGACCGGGCTGCTCAGGGCGCGGATATCGACGTTCGACTCCTCACCCATCAGCGAGCGGAACTTCTCCACCCCGGTACTGGGGCCAACCACGTGCACCACGTCACCGTTGGAAATCACGCTGGTGGGCAATGCGAGGGAGACTTCGCCATTCTGCAGGATGCGGCTGATCGTCACATTGCATTCGCGAGCGGTGGTGAACTTCCGCAGGGCGATCTTGCCGCCCGGGATGTTTTTCATCTCCACGTTCATGTTGACCAGCGGCTCACGATTGGCGGCCGCCGCCTGGTTGATGGCCTCCTGCTCGCGGTCGAGGTTAATCTTGTAGACGAACCGGATCAGCAGCATCGTGATGATGATGCCAAGGATGCCGAAAGGATAAGCCATGGCGTATGCTGAGCTCTGGATCGGCACCTGGTCGCCCATGTTG
>JAKORQ010000585.1 GCA_029777755.1 Planctomycetota bacterium | reverse complement strand
CCGCTCAAAGGCTTCACCGACACGCTTCCCGAGATCAAGGCCATGCTGCGAGTCTGCGCATTCCATCTCTATGGATGGGCCTGCGAGCATCCGTCGGTCGCGGAACAGGCCACCAAGGTCAGGTCGGGTTGGATTCCCAACGGCTATCCCAAGAGTTGGCCGAGCCCGGATAATCCCGGTGCATTGCCGCCCGGTGTCGCACCATTCAGCTTGCGCATCGAGCGGGAAATCGCCAAGCGCAAACAGAAGATTAAGACCGACCTCGCGAACGCGGCTTTCCTTCATTATCCCAAGGACGACGTGGTCGGCGTCCTGAAATACTGGAACATCGATCTGGGTTAGGCGGCGCTCACGCGAAACTACAATTGTGAAGTGCGAGTGAGGTGGTCCCGCCTTCTTGGACAGTTTGGCGGCTGAGTTAAGCTAATCCCGGTTCTGGTTATGCCGCCTGTTTGATCATCAGATCATGGGGGGCATGCCCCCCATGATCTGATTGCCCGATCCGCCGATAGGCCTCTGCCGGGGTTCTCCCGGCCAGGCCTGAGTGCGGACGCTGGGTGTTGTAATAGGTGATCCAGCGGCCGAGGCCAGCCCGCAGCTCAGAGCCGGTTTCGAAGGCGTGGAGGTAGACGCACTCGTACTTCAGGGAGCGCCAGAGCCGCTCGATGAAGACATTGTCCATCCATCGGCCCCGGCCGTCCATGCTGATGCGGACCTCGGCGTCGCGCAGTACGCTGGTAAAGGCGAAGCTGGTGAACTGGCTGCCCTGATCGGTGTTGAAGATCTCGGGCTTGCCGTAGCGGGCCAGCGCCTCCTCCAGCGCCGCGACGCAGAAGCCAGCATCCATCGTGTTCGACAGCCGCCAGGCCAGCACCTTGCGCGTTGCCCAGTCCCTGATCGCCACCAGATAGAGGAAGCCCCGCCGCATCGGGATGTACGGCACATCCGCGCACCAGACATGGTTCGGTCGCTCGATCGCCAGCTGGCGCAGCAGGTAGGGATAGACCCGGTGCTGCGGGTGCGGATCGCT
>JAKORQ010000584.1 GCA_029777755.1 Planctomycetota bacterium | reverse complement strand
TGCCGGCGCTTGTCGGAGCAGGCGGGCGCGATCATTTTCGGCAGGGCTCTGGGAGAGATCAATGAAGCTCCGTTGTATCACCGTGCTGCTGACTGTCGGGTTAGGCGTCGGCGCCCACGCGCTCGGTCAAACAATCCCACCGGCACTGAAGAACGCTTCCACTGTCAGCCAGGCCGATCAGAGCACAATTCGCCAGTTCATCCAAAGCAACTTCGCCAAGATCTCCGCCGATGACCCGGCTCAACAGAGCGAAGGGCGAGACGCCCTTGTAAATGCGGTTGGCGGCGAGCCTTCAGATGCGTTCAAGGATGCGTACGCCCGGGCGGTAAACGAGGCGGCGCTGGCCCTGGCGGACAACCCGGATATGCGGGTGCGCGTCAATGCGGCGATCGTGGTGGCGCGTGTCGCTTCCCGCACGCAGAGCCTGCAGCTCAAGCCTGCGGCGATCAAGTTCATCAATGACAAGTCAGACCCGGTAGTCCTGTGGGGCACCAAGGCGCACGCAACCCTGATCCCGCTGCAGCTTCGGGCATCCACCGCCGGCCAGGATGCGTTGCTCACCGGGCTGGTCGGGGCGCTTCAGGACAATCTCTCCGCCCCGATCGTGCTGGAGGCGTACGAGGCACTTAAGCTCAACCTGGTACAGGCTCGCGGCTCAGTCACGCCGCAGATGATCAAGGCGGTTGTGCCGGTGATGCAGGATCTGCTATCGGCTCGCTCAAAGCAGTACGAGCGCGGCATTCCTGACAATCCCGTGGCGGATACGATCGCTACCACGTTCCTTGTCGACCGTGATGTGTGGGCACAGCAGACGGAACAGCAGCGTACCCGCACGGCCCAGCTGGTGGTTGACCTGATCGGGATGGCCGGCGCCCGCACGGTTGACCTGGATAGCGACCGTGGCAGGAAAGACTCGCTGATCCAGGCACTCAGGAGCCTGTCGAGCGCGGTGGTGGTGATCGCCGGCAACATCAACAAGCAGTCACTGGAGTCGGCGGCGCAGCCGTTGCGCAGGGTGGATTCATCCATGCCGGGCGAGACGATCAGGCAGATGTGCGATGAACTTATCGTGCAGGCGATCGCGGACATTCCCGGTGTAAAGCGCCCCAGCAGCCTTCAGCCGATGGCAAGCGTCGCGCCGTAAGCGTGCCGGCGGACGCGGGATAGGCAAGTAAAATGCTGCGACTCGCGCTTGTCCTGGTACTGCTGCTTTCACTGCTGGCGGCGGCGTTCCACTGGTCATCCTCCACACGGCACCAGCGCGCCGACTTTACCTTCATCAACCGCGGAGAAATCGGGACGCTCGATCCGAACCGAATGTCCTGGGTACAGGACATTCGCGTTGGATATGCCCTATGGGAGGGGCTGTATACACTGGAGCCGCAGACACTGAAGCCAATTCCCGGGTCGGCCGACCGGATCGATATCTCCCCGGACAAGAAGACCTACACCTTTCACATTCGCGAGAACGCCCGCTGGAGCAATGGCGATCCTCTGACCTCACACGATTTCGTCTTCGCCTGGCGAAGAATGCTGGAGCAGCCGGGGGATTACACATACCTCTTTCACGCGATAAGAGGGGCGCGCTCCTACCAGGAGGCATTTGCTCAAAGCCGCAAGACTGGGGGCGTTTCGCCGGATATCGCTTCCGTTGGCATAGTGGCAGTCGATGCGAAGACGCTGCGCGTGGAGCTTGAGCATCCGGTGGCGTATTTCCCGGACCTCTGCGCGTTCACTCCATTCTGGCCGCTGCACCAGAAATCGATGGAGAAGTTCCGCGATGAGGCAACGGGCGCCTATAGCAAGGGATTTACCCTGCCGCCGCATCTGGTGACCAATGGTCCGTATCGCCTGGAGTCGTGGACATTCCGCGAAAAACTGCGCCTGGTGGCCAATGAGCATTACTGGGATCGCGAGAACGTCCGCAGCAAGTCGATAGACGTGCTGATCGGGCCCGATGCGATGTGGGCATTCCTGAAGTATGACAGCGGGGCGGCCGACTGGCTCAGCGATGCGGCCGGGGCCATCGGCGCGGAACTATTCACCCAGGGGCGCAGCGACCTGCATATTTCGCCGGGGTTTGGCACCTATCTTTACAAGCTGAACTGCTCGCCAACGCTTCCGGACGGGACGAAGAACCCGCTGGCCGACGCGCGCGTCAGGCGGGCGCTCTCACTGGCGATCGATCGCACCGGCATAGTCAAGACGATCACAAGGCTGGGTGAGAGAACGGCCAGCACGTTTGTGCCGCCGGGTGTTTTCCCGGGTTACCAGTCGCCCAGGGGCGTGGAACTTAATGTCGAGGAAGCGAGGCGTTTGCTGGCGGAGGCAGGCTATCCGCAGGGGAAGGGATTTCCGCACATCAAGATCACGTACAACAGTGAGTTCCACCATGGTGATGTTGCGCAGTATGTGCGGCGGCAATGGCTGGAAACGCTGGGGATAGACGTGGGGCTGGAGCCGCTGGAGATAAAGGTTTTCCGGCAGAAGCTGCACACCACCCAGTATGCTATCGCACGGGCAAGCTGGACGGGTGATTACAACGACGTTTCAACGTTCCTGGATTGCTATCGCAGCGACAGCGACAACAACGACACCCGCTGGGGAAATCCAACGTACGATCGGCTGATGGACGAGGCGGCCATGGAGCCGGACCAGCAGCGCCGCCTGGAGCTGTTTCGCCAGTGCGAGCAGATACTGATGGATGAGCAGCCGATCATCCCGCTGTACCACGATGTGCTGGCATACCTGTTTCGCGACAACGTGAAGGGGCTGTACATGCACCCGCGAAACATGGTCATGTATAAGACCATCGAGGTGATACGGGACGGGGCTGCCCGCTAGGGCAGAGACATCAAGGCACTAAGGCACCGAGGGAAGAAGAGCGACGAAGCGACTGAGCGAGGATGCGACGAAGGGAACTTGCGGGACCGGTCGGGTTGCCCGCATGGCTCGGAGCGCGTCCTAAGGAGCGGGCGAGGATGCCCGCGCTCCCAGGAGGGCGACCGTAGCGCTGATCGAGCGGGGACGGTATGCATGCGCTCCACGTGCCATCGAGATCCAGCAGGTCGAGGCCGACCTACTCTACTTCAAGGCAGTTCCGCCCAATAGAGCTGGCGGTCTTGGCCCGCGGGAGATGAGGTGATCCTCGACAAACACTGACGATCAGTGCCATGGAAAACCGGAAGACGTCCACTCCACTC
>JAKORQ010000583.1 GCA_029777755.1 Planctomycetota bacterium | reverse complement strand
CGTCTGGCGCGGTCATTGAGGAGATTATAACGGGAACACCGGGGAGCCCTGCGAGCCGATCACAAGCCGTGCGGACACGCCGCCATTGTTCCTCGCATTGTTCCTCCGATTGTTCCTCATCCGCAAGCCCCATATCTGGGGCTTCGCGCGCCGATCTCGTGCTCTTGTGCCCACATATGTGCACATCGCCCATTGTCCCTCATTGTTTCGCCAGCGGCGCGATTTTGGACGGGGGAGCTTCCAGCGATCGCCGCCCATACTTCGCCCAAGTTGGCGAAGTGTCCAGCCGCGCAGCCGCGAATGCAAAGGGCCTCCGATATGGAGGCCCTGATGGAAGTGATGTTGCCGCGTGCTGGCAAATGGGGATGCACTGCTCGCACATCCCCAAGATCCTGTGTCCGCTAGTCGGCCGGAGCGTAGCGGTCATCGCGCGCCACGGTTTCGGCCAGCCGATGCAGGTCTGATAGTTCGTGGCGCATGGACTTCAGCCGGTCAATGCGCTCTCCCACTTCCAGCACTTTCTTTGTCATCAGGTCGAGCACCCGGGGGCAGGGCGCCTCTTCGGCATCCCGCACGGCCAGCACCTCCCGGATATCGGCGAAGGAGAATCCCAGCTGTCGCGCTCCGGTGACGAACTGGATGCGCGCCATGTCCGCGTCCCCGTAGACACGGTAACCGCAGGCATCCCGCGTCGCTCGCGGCAGGAGGCCCTTGTTCTCATAGTATCGGATTATGGAAGCGGACACGTGAAGCCGCTGTGCAACCTCACCGATCTTCATGGCATCTCTCCTTGCTGACACTCCAGGCCAGGCAGGTCAGCACTGGCGAAGCATGTCGGACGAGCGGGATTTGTGTTCCGGATCGCCGGGATCCACAGATCCGGCGACGTGGAGGGCAAACTCAGGCTGGGATAGGTCTGCAGCAGGTTCTCGCGATACCACGCGAAGGGCAGCAGTGAATTGGCGATCACGATGATGTCCGGGCGAAGCCCCAACGCGTAGTGGAAGTACCACGCGCTGAAGACCGCGCGATCGCCCTCGGCGAAGATGATCGCATCCCGTGGCGCCTCACTGAGCAGCTGCTCACCAAATGCCTCGGCGCGGGAGTCCTGGGAAGCATCCACTTGCTGCCAGTGGCTCAGGCCGAAGAGGCTGACGTACACGAGGGCGAGTGCCCCGATTACCCAGGCGCCTGGAGGGTGCCCGCTTGCGGCCAGGAGCGACAGTTGCGCGACTCCCAGGCCCAATCCGATGGCCACTGCCAGGCATACTGGCACAAGGTACACAT
>JAKORQ010000582.1 GCA_029777755.1 Planctomycetota bacterium | reverse complement strand
CCCGCGGAAGCGGAACCGGCTGAAGGCATAGGCGGCAAGCAGACCCACGCTGACGGAGATGGCAATGGTCGTCAGCGAGAGAATGGTGCTGTTCAGGAAATATCGGCGGAACTCCGGTTTGAAGGCGGTGCGAAAGTTCTCCAGCGTGGGATGGTTCGGAAAGAGGCGGGCCGGGATGGCGAATGGCTCGGTGGCGGGCTTGAGCGCAACGCTGACCATCCAGAAGAAAGGCAGGAGCGTGAAAGCCAGCACCAGGATCTGGAGGGCAATCAGTGCGATACGTCGCAGGCGCCGGCGGGTCTTTGCACTCATGACTGGCTCGTCCCCCTTCCCGGATGGAGTTGGCGGATGTAGAGAAAGGCAAGGCCGGCCAGCAGCAGCACGGCGACGACGCCGTAGGCTGCCGCTTCGCCGAAGCGGAACTGGCCGAAGCCGATGTCAAAGATGGCCGTGGGGAAGATGTGTGTGCGGTTGAGCGGCCCGCCCTTGGTCGTTACCCACACCATGTCGAAGTAGTTGAAGGTGAAGATCGTCGTCAGCAGGAGGTTGAGCAGAATGATGTGGGCGATCGACGGGATGGTGACATGCCGGAATCGCTGCCAGGCATTGGCCCCGTCGATTTCCGCGGCTTCGAGCTGCTCCTGGTCCACCACCTGCAGCGCCGCCAGGTAGATGATGGCCGAGAAGGGATACCCTTTCCAGACTGCCGCCAGGATGACGGCATACATCGCTGTGCCGGGATTCGCCAGCCAGGGGAAGCTCTTCTTGATCAGGCCGCCGCTCAAGAGCAGCGAGTTGATCAGGCCCAACTGCGGGTCGTACATGAACTTCCACAGGATGGCGGCGACGATGCCCGGCAGCACCCAGGGCAGCAGGACAAGGGTGCGGCTCAACCCGCGCAGGGGAATGTCCTGGTTGAGGAGCACGGCCACACCCATGCCCAGCAGGTTCTGCAGCGCCACCACTCCGATGGTCCACATCAGCGAGTTGCGGACGATCTGCCAGAACGCCTTGTCCTTCAGCATGTCCTGGTAGTTCTGCAGGCCGATGAACTT
>JAKORQ010000581.1 GCA_029777755.1 Planctomycetota bacterium | reverse complement strand
GACGTTCATGATCTCGCCGAAGGCCTGGTGGTTCTCGCTCATGCGGATCCAGCGGGCATCGCCGGGCCTCTTATACTCCGAGCCACGCTCCTTGATCATGGCGATCTTGTAGCCGGTCTCGGGATCCTGGCTTCCCTGGGCCATCAGTGCATCGACCTGCTTCTTGGCATCGGGCAGGAGTCGCTCCATGAACGCCACGAAAGGCTCGCCCCTGCCGCAACGGAACACATGCACGCGGACCGCCTGCTTGCCATCCTTCTCGAAGGGAGCAACCTTGTTGATGTCGTCGGCAAACCAGGTCTTGCCATCATCGATGCTGAAGTAAGCCTGGGTAGGTGCCTTGGGTACGCCGGAGGGGATCTGCTGATAGATGATGTAGCCGACTGCGATGACGATGATGAGAACTGTAACGCTCGTGGTGATGGCAGGGTTCTCGTTGAGTTTTTCTCGTATGCCCACAATGCTCTCCTTTCGGGCGATGCCAACAGCGGCCGCCAGACGCACCTAAGATCGTAATGAGCCTAACGTATTAGCACAAGGCAAAGATTGCCCCTCTTGCTCCACTTGGGAATCCAAACCGATACAATGCTTTTCTCATGACACGCATCACGGTCGAACAGGTCAGCCACTACTTTGCCAGTACCCAGGCGCTTACCGACGTACAGCTCCAGATTGACCCCGGTGAGCTGTTTTTCCTGCTCGGGCCAAGCGGCTGCGGCAAGAGCACGCTGTTGCGCATCATCGCGGGGCTGCTTACCCCCTCGCGCGGGCGGGTGCTGTTCAATGAAAAAGACGTGACCCACACCCCCACCGACCAGCGCAATGCCGTGATGTGCTTCCAGAGCTATGCCCTCTGGCCGCACATGACCGTGGCGCAGAATGTCTCCTTCGGGCTGGAGGTGCGCAAGGTAGACAAGCAGCAGCGGCAGGCGAAGGTGGATGAGGTGCTAAAGCTGGTGCGGATGCACGAGCTGAAGGGACGCAAGCCAAATGAGCTTTCCGGCGGGCAGCAGCAGCGGGTGGCGCTGGCCAGGGCGCTGGCGGTTGAGCCTGCCTGCCTGCTACTGGATGAGCCGCTGTCGAACCTCGATGCCAAGCTGCGGCTGGAGATGCGCTCGGAGATCCGCCGGATCTGCAAGCAGGCCGGCTTCACTACTATATATGTCACGCACGACCAGAAGGAGGCGCTCTCCATCGCCGACCGTATCGCGGTTCTCAAGGATGGCCGGCTGATGCAGGTGGGCACGCCGGCGGATCTGTATCTCAAGCCGGCCAACGCCTTCGTGGCGGAGTTCGTCGGGCAGACCAACCTCCTGGAGGGGCAGATCAGCGGTCGCCAACTCGATGACCTGCTGGTCAAGACACCCCTGGGCGTATTGCGTGCCCGTGGCGAAGGGAAGACAGGCGACAGGGTGATGGTCAGCATCCGCCCGGAGCATGTTCGCATCGACTCTGGAGCGCGGCAGAACTCCATCGAGGCAGATCTGGTCAGCAGCACCTTCCTGGGGGAAAACAGCGAGCACGTGTTGCGGGTTGGGCAGGTGGAACTGAAGGCGATCGCCTCGCCGCCGGTGCTCACCAGCAGCCGTAGCGTGAAATTGAGCATGCGTCCTGAGGACGTGGTGGTACTGCCGGAGTAGCGATGCACTCAAAGAACCCGCCGAGGAACCGACTGGCGAAGGTGTTGCCGGAGGAATGGCGCAAGATGCTGGTGGCGAGCGGCGTGCCCCGGCGAAAATACACGGCCGTCTGCCGCCTGACCCTCGCCGGGGGAAGAGTGATCGAGAACGCCATCATAGAGGAAGGCTGGATCATCGCCCTGGACAAATCCCACCTGGCCGGGACGTTCGAGCAAAGAATCGACTTCGACCCGAGGACGATCACGGAAGTCGAGATTAAGCAGGTAGTCTAGGGATTTTTGAACGGACCAGATTTGCGATCTGGAAGAGTTGCGCTGTCCTGACTGATCGGGCCAATCAGTCGATCAACAATCAACAGATCATCTCATCGCCGGCTGCCGCAGGACTTCGGCGATCTTTTTCATCCTCGCGTCCACGTGGTTGTAGAACATCTTGAAGCCGGGGCAGAGGTAGTTGAGTTTCTTTGTGCCCTGGGTGTCGGCGGCGAAGCGGTCCTTGGGGCAGCCGCCGTTGCATTGGGGACGCCACTTGCACGTGATGCAGTCCCGCGGCAGCTCGTCGGCCTTCGCGTGGCCGAAGCGCAACTGGGCCGGCGAGTAGACCATTTCGGCCAGCGGCTTCTCCAGGATGTTCCCGAGCTTGTAGCCGGGGAACATGAAGTGGTCGCAGGAGTAGATGTCGCCGTTGTGCTCGATGATCAGAGCCAATCCGCAGGTCTCGGCGTAGACACACACACCCGGCTTCTGTCCCATGTAGGGGGCCAGCGTATTCTCAAACTGCTGGATGAAGATCCGCCCGATGTCCTCGCGATACCAGCGGTCGAAGATGGAGCAGAGGAACTGGCCGTACAGCCGCGGTGGCACGCTCCAGTTGGCGACAGGGTATGGCTCGTCATGCCCGGTCTCCTCCGGCGGGGGCGCGATCACCAGGCGCTGGTCCATCTTCTCCAACCGCTCGACGATCGGGATGAACTGCCAGAAGGTCGAGCCGGATGCCTTGAGGAAGTCGTACACCTCCATCGGCCGGCGGGCGTTGTAGTCGTTCACGACCGTGAGCGTGTTGAACTCGACCTTGTGCTTCTTGAGCAGCTCCAGGCCGCGCATGACCTTGTCGAAGCTGCCTTCGTTCTTGATGCCGACGCGGTAGTGGTCGTGCAGTTCCTGCGATCCGTCGATGCTCAGCCCGACCAGGAAGTTCTCGCGCTTGAGCATCTCGCACCATTCATCATCGAGCAGGGTTCCGTTGGTCTGGAGGGCATTGGTGATGGTCTTGCCGTTGGCGTATTTCTTCTGGAGCTCCAGCGCCCGGCGGAAGAAATCGACTCCCATGAGCGTCGGCTCGCCGCCCTGCCAGGCGAAGTTGATGACGTCGACGTCCTGGCTCTCGATGTACTGCTTGACGTACTGCTCGAGCACCTCATCGCTCATGCGCCACTTGCTGGTCTCGTAGAAGCGTTCCTTGTCGAGGTAAAAGCAATATTCGCAGCGCAGATTACAGATAGGCCCGATGGGCTTGGCCATCAGGTGAAAGGCGCGCGGTCCCTGTGGCGGCTGGTAGACCTTCAACTGCATGGCGGGCATGTTAATAGATCGGCGACCAGATGCGAGCGGGCTCAAGCGTTTTGCAGGCGGGGAAATTCGGCATTTTTTCGGACATTTTCATGCTCAATGTTCAAAGCCGGCGGCTTGCCATAGAATCGCCCGCCGATGCAGGAAGCGGTACCGACAATCTACGCGCCACCCACCACGCCGGTGCGGCTGTCGCTGTACGCGCGCTGCATTGCGCTGGTGGTGGCGGCGGCGTGCGCGACGCTGGTAGTGACCGCGCTGCGTCTCACGCCCGCGCCAGAGGGAGTGGGCACACACACCGACCTGGGATACCTGGCGTGCAACATGCTGTTGAAAAGCGGCGTTCCCTGCCCGACCTGCGGCATGACCACCAGTTTCGCGTGGTTCTTCCGGGGTAACCTGGTCGCCAGCGCCTACATCCAGCCGGCCGGCTTCGTGGCGGCGCTGCTGGTGGCGATGATCCTGCCGCTGGCGCTGTATGAAGCGATCACGGCCCGGCCGATCCACCGGCTGCTCAAGTATCTGCCCGGCAAGATGCTGTTGCTGACAGGTGCGGGCATTTTCCTGCTGGGCTGGGGCTGGAAGATCCTCATTCGCATCGCGGGCATGGATGGCTGGGGCTGAACTTTTCGCGCCCGGGGATGTAACGCTTGCGTTCGCCTGGCTTAACTGGAATCATTAGCCGGCAGTGCACAGGGAAGCGCGCTTTAGCGGAGTGAAGTATGTTTAGAGCCAGGATATGCACGGTGTTCATGCTGGCGGCGCTGGCCGTGATCGGCTTGTCGGCAGGTGGCTGCACGATACTGGGCTTCTTCGCCGCCGCCGTCCCCCGGTCGGTGGATGCGGAGTACAAGGGCCTGGCCGGGGAGAAGGTCGCGGTGATGGTCTGGGCCGATCGCGGCTTGCGGATCGACTTTGAACATCTGCAGCTCGACACCGCCAACGCCATCCAGAGCAACCTGCTGGCGAAGACCAATGAATCATCGCTGAAGAACACCACCTTTCCCTGGGAGCCGCGCTCGGTGGTGCGCTTCCAGAAGGAGCATCCCGAGTTTGAGGGCATGTCGGTCACCGAGTATGCCCACCGCATCAGCGGCATCACCCGCCTTATCTTCGTGGAGGTTGGCTATTTCTCCACCCGCAGCGGGACGGCCGTGCAGCTGATGCGCGGGGAGATGATGGTGAACGTGAAGGTGCTGGAGGTGAAGCCTGGCAAGTCCACGGTGATCTACGAGAAGCAGAACCTGCAGGTATCCTTCCCCGAGCGCTCGCCTGAGGGTGTGCTGGATGTGCCCGAGGCGGTCATCTACAACGGCACGATAAAGGCGATGGCCAGGAGTATCGCTGAACTGTTCTACCCCCACGTCATCGAGGACTGACCAATGAAAAGACTGGCAACGCTGCGCACCACGGCGCTGATGGCGTGCCTGCTGGCGGGCATCCTGGCCGGCAGCGCCGGCTGCTCGGTCCTGGGCTTCGCGGTTTACTCGATCTTCCCGCAGAAGGTGAAGGCGATGTACGTGCCGCCGAAGACCCCCATGCTGGTGATGGTGGAGAATCGCGCCAATCCCGGCATGCTGGTGGCAGAGGGGGAGCAGCTTGCCAACTTCATCATGGATGACCTCTCCGCTTACAACGTGGCGCCGCTGATCCCCCACGAGAAGCTGGAAGAGCTGCGCGACACCCGCAGCGACATCGACAGGATGACCATCAGCCAGATCGGCAAGGCGATCGGGGCCAGGCAGGTGCTGTACGTCGACCTGCAGCGCATCCGCATCGGCGGCGGCGACGGGATACCCAACGACGGCAGGGTCGAGTGCCGAGTGTACATCGTCGACGTGGAGACGGGGACAACCGCGTTCCCGGTGGCCAGCGCCGAGGGCTGGCCTGTGTCGCTGGAGACGCCGATCTCCGCCCGCACGCGCGAGCAGGACCTGCCACTTGTCCGCGAGCGGCTGTTGCGGACGCTGGGCACGCGCATCGGCAGCATGTTCCACGACCGAAAGCTCTAGCGGAAGTAACGAAGCGACCGAGCGACGAAGGGGTCGTGAAGGGCGCGAGACGCGGTGAGATGGACGGGACGCCGTGATGGTTGCGCCTTGGGCGTTTCTATAGACTTCGAACTCGCGATCATGGAGCCTTTGCGCACCAAAACATCTCTCGATGCCGGTCAATGCGATTGATACTCGTGCAGAGTTCTGCCGATTCGACGTCCCGTGGCCTATAGGACAGGCCCTCCACTGAACATACCAGCACTTGTGCTTTCGCAGGCCCTCATCCGCCGGGATGGGGAATGGGATGTCCAGGCAAAATAGGCGCTTGAAAGATCGCACCTCTGGGGATCTAGAATAGCTCAGCCCGCTTGGGAGGGATCCTCGCCCTCAGCCAGGCCTGCCTGGCGGCCGGAGTGCAGGGATATCCGTTTCAGGAGGCAATGAGGAGGAGTCCGTCTTGAGAGAGGGACGGACGATAGATTCGGATAGCGCTTCGGGATTACCGCAGTACGCACACAGCAGTCTCATGTCTGGTCGAGGAGTCAAACGTATGCATCAGTTGAAGGGTCTTGCAGTGGGGCGTGCGCGCAACGCCGGGATTGCACTGGCATTGGCTACCCTGGCAGCAGCACCTTCGGCTCGCGCGCAACTGATCATTTCCAAAGACGCGGTCGTTTACGGCACATACCTGGATGTTAGCAACCAGCTGGTAATTGTTAGCGGACCTGGAGATCCGACTCTTACGGTGAGAAACTTAGCTTCGGTTTTTGGGTGGGAAGGCAGGCTCCTCATTGGCGCCTCAAACGGCGAATCCGGCAACCTCAGGATCTTCAATGGCAGCAGCTTGACGCTTACCGGTTCTGACTTCACGGGATTCTATGAAGGCGCGCCAATTTTTACGGGCGACTTAGCAATTGGCGTTGGCAGAGATTCGTCAGGCCACGTCCTGGTGTCGGGCGCGGATTCCATGCTTAACACCACCCAACTGAAGGTTGGTATCTTCGGCAACGGAGAACTGGAGCTTAATGACGGCGGATACATCACCCACGACCGGCTTGAAGTGGGCTACGACCTGGGCTCGACCGGTGTGGTCAACATCTCCGGCAGCGGAACCCGCATGCAGAGCCGCACCGTGAGTATCGGCGGATACGGAACAGGCACGGTCAACGTTGCTGACGGCGCCGTCTGGGACATCGGTTCCAACATGATCCTCGGCTGGGAGGATAACACCGCTGGTGGCCCGGGAGCCGCCACGATAAATGTCACGGGTAGTGGCTCCAGGCTCATAGCCGAATTTACCGAT
>JAKORQ010000580.1 GCA_029777755.1 Planctomycetota bacterium | reverse complement strand
GTTCGAGCAGACCAACATCCCTGTGGTAGCGACGGAAGCCCGCACGGTCTTCTCCATCGGCAGCATCGGCGGATATGAGATCACGCCGCCTGACCAGTTGGATCAGGGCGTGCGCATCGCCGCCTCGGCGGCGGTTTCCCTGCCAGTCCTGGCTCTGGTGTTCATCCTGATCCTGCTGGCAAGGAAACTGCTCAGGGGCCGCGCCATCGCCCTTTCACTCGTGGAGGAGGTGACGCGCCGCGGCTGGCGTGCCTGGCCGGCCGTCCTTGTGTTGCTCTTCACCCTCGTGACGCCGCTTGTCTGCATGCGGATGTCGTTGGCAAAGCCGGCCGACTGGACCGCGGCCGCACATGAACTGCTGCCGCAGCTTACTGGGTCGCTGATCGTCTCCGGGATCGTTGCGCTAATCTCGCTGGTAATCGGCGTTCTTGCCTGTACATTTCCGCTGCGCCTGACGCTGATCGTCTCGATGGCGGCGTTTCTCGCCGGGGGGCAGGTCCTGGCGCTGGGAGTGATCGGCATACTCAATCGGCCGGTACTGGCGGACATATACGACTCGGCCGCGGGGGTCGTGCTTGCCCATCTCTCGATGTTCGCCTGGATCAGCCTGCTGCCCGCCAGTCTGCTTGCCGGGGAACGCTGGCGTGAGATGCGTCTGGCCGCATTCTCCGACGGAGCCGGAAGATTGCAGTACCTGCTGCGCGTGGCACTGCCTGCGACCTGGCGATGGCATATCGCGGCCGCCGTGGTGGTGTTCTGCCTGTCCTTTGGGGAGATCCCGGCCGTCATGCTGCTCCAGCCACAGCAGCCGCAGATGCTGCTGCCCATGCTGATGACGTGGGTGCACCTGCTGCGCTATGACGCCATGATTGAGGGAGCAGTACTGCTCTCGGCGGTCATCATCGTGGCGACGATTGTCGGCGTGCAACTGATGGTCCTCACGAGGCGAGCTGGCATCCCGAAGCTGTGCATACCGCTGGTACTGATCCTGCTGGCCGGCTGCGGTGGCCCGCGCGAAAAGCCGGATGAGATCTGGCAGCCGCCGGGGATCAGGCCGCTGATATATCCCCGCGGGATAGCCTACAGCAAGGCGGCTGACGAGTTCTTCGTGGTGGACAGGATGGCGCGAATTCAGCGGATCAGCCCCGAGGGCAAGCATGTCTACGAGTGGCAGATGCCCGAGCAGCAGAATGGCAGGCCGGTGGGCATCTCCATCGGCCCGGACGGCAACGTCTACATCCCCGACACCCACTACTTCCGCGTTATGGTGTACACACCAGATGGAAAGCTTCTGCGACAATGGGGAAAACGCGGCACCGGCCCGGGGGAGTTTCTATTCGTGACGGATGTGGTATTCGACTCCAAAGGCAATGTCTTCGTCAGCGAGTACGGCGACAACGACCGCATACAGGTATTCACGGCGGAAGGAGAATACCTTTACGAGTTCGGGAAGTTCGGACGGGGTGACGGGGAGTTTGCCCGCCCCCAATCGATGGTGAT
>JAKORQ010000579.1 GCA_029777755.1 Planctomycetota bacterium | reverse complement strand
CGGTTTCAACGTTCCCGGAGGCGCTTACGACTCCGTCCAGTTCCAGAACGCGAACCACAGCGTCCGCGTGACGGACGAGTTCATGGAGAAGGCGCTCAGGGGTGAGAAGTGGCAGACGCGCGCGATTACCACGGGCGAGGTTCTGGGCGAATACAACGCGGCAGATATGCTGCGGGAGATCGCCGAGGCGGCCTGGGTGTGCGGTGATCCGGGGCTGCAGTTCGACACCACCATCAATGCCTGGCACACCTGCAAGAACACGGCGCGCATCAACGCGTCGAATCCCTGCAGCGAGTATATGTTTCTGGACGATTCCGCATGCAACCTGGCCAGTCTGAACATTATGAAGTTCCGGCTGCCGGACGGAAGCCTGGACCTTGAGAGCTTCCGGCATGCGGTGCAGGTGACCATCACCGCCCAGGAGATCATCGTCTCCAACGCCAGCTATCCCACGCCGGCCATTGACCGGAACTCCCACGACTTCCGCCCACTGGGCCTGGGATACGCCAACCTGGGCGCATACCTGATGTCCATCGGGTTGCCCTATGACAGCGACGAGGCGCGCGCGCATGCTGCAGCCATCACGGCGGTGATGTGCGGCGAGGCCTACGCCCAGTCCGCGCGCATCGCTTCCAGCCTGGGACCGTTCCGCTACTTCGAGAAGAACCGCAAGCCCATGCTGGAGGTCATGCGGATGCACCGCGCGGCCGCCGAGCGGATCAGCCCAGAGCTCACGCCGACCGCCCTTCGTGACGCGGCTATCAAGGCGTGGGATGAGGCAGTAGACCTGGGCGAGCGCTTCGGTTACCGTAACGCGCAGGCCACGGTGCTCGCGCCCACGGGAACCATCGGCTTCATGATGGATTGCGATACCACCGGCATCGAACCGGACATCGCGCTGGTGAAGTACAAGAAGCTGGTGGGCGGCGGGATGCTCAAGATCGTGAACAGCACCGTGCCGATGGCCCTGGAACGGCTGGGATACTCGCCGGAAGAGATACGGGAGATCGTCCAGTACATTGACGCCAACGATACCATCGAAGGCGCACCGTACCTGAAGGATGAGCATCTGCCCGTCTTCGATTGCGCG
>JAKORQ010000578.1 GCA_029777755.1 Planctomycetota bacterium | reverse complement strand
GCTGGTGTCGCAGCTCGATTCCAGCGGCGGCTGGCAGATCCAGTTGGCGAGGCGCATGAAGGCCGCCGGTGTCGATATCGACCTCAATCTGCTGACCTAGGCAGAAAACACTCGTGATATGCAGCCCCGGGAGAAGCGACACCCTTTAGGTGGATCGGCTTTTCCTTAAGCCGGGGAGTTCGAATCGGCGGAGGTCTGCCCGAGTAGCATTTGCATTGACCGGCATCGAGAGGTCAACGCTGTCCTGGTTGCCGCGTCTCTCGGTATCCCGGACTCTGATCATACACGTTCGCCGAGGATCACCTTGCTTCCCGCGGGCGGAGACCGCGCGCCCCACTTCGGGTGGAACTGCTCTGAGTGCCGCTATTTCTTCGCAATCTTGTCCATCGGCAGACCGATAATGCGCAGCGGCTGCATGATGGCGCTAAAGAGGTTGTTGTAGACGTTGGAGGTCATGTAGCGAAGCGCCTCCATCGTCGGCCGGGCTTCCGGCTCATGCAGATGCGGCAGGAAAACCACCACTGCCAGCAGTCTCAGTATCCCGCTGAGGATGAACAGCACGTGGAAAAAGGTGAACGTCCCCACGAGCGGAAGCTGGAGATTGAGCCTCTCGCACAGCTCAGCAATGCCGCCCCACGCCAGCCCACCAAGGCAGCCGGCCACGTTGATGATGATCGAGTTCATGGCTACATATGCCGTCCCCCCGCGCGTACCCATCTTTGACGCCGAGCCGGAAAACTCCATCACGATGTTGAAGTTGACTATGTCTATGCCCGCCCACAGTGCCCCGCCCAGCGCCGACAGGACATACCCCAGCCAGATTGTGTCGGCGTTGACGAAGCACCAGCCGATACCCACCGGCACAAGCCCCAGGGCAGCCAGCACAAGTACCGGCCGCTTTCCCATGCGGTCCGACGCCTTGCCCCAGATATGGAATACCAGAAGCTGTGCCAGCGACGGCGCCACGATCAGCATGAGCTGCGTTATCTGGTTCAGCCCACCCGTTTCCCTGTCAGCCCCCAGGGTCGTGACGATGTACAACGTCACAAACTGCCCCATGGGTGCGAAGGCGAACACCAGCGTACCGACAAAGCCGGCGAAGCGCAGGTAGTTACGGTTGCGCAGCGGCTCACCCCAGGAGCTCAGCAGGTCGGTCCCCTTCTTGGGAGGAGTGGGAACGTCAGGGACCCAGTGGAAGATGATGATATCCACCAGCCCGAATGCGCCGGCGACTATGAACACCACCGCACACCAGGAGAGCATCGTCATCGTGTCGCCATTGCCGGCGAAGTGGTCGAGCAACCATCCCGCACCCCAGGCCGCCGGTATGGCCGACACCAGCCCCCACTGTCGACGACGGCTGAAGTAGGTGCCACGGATCCCGGGAGGAATCAGGTCAGACATCCACCCGATCCACCCCGGGCCGCCAATGGCGTTGCCGGCATACATCAGGAAGATCATCGACAGGAAAGCCGCGATGGCGACCGGCCGGCCAGAGTCTCCCCAGGCGCTGTACATCCACATGGGCACCAGCGCGATCGGCACCCACATCAGCCGCTGGAAGTAAAGGAAGACAAGGAAGATCAGCTTGCGCTTGCCGGTGGCCTCGATCAGCAGGGTCCCCGGCAGCGTCAGGAATGATGCAAGGAACGGCAGCGCGGCCAACACGCCAAACTGGAAGTTCGATGCCCCCAGCGCCTTGGCATAGTTGGTCAGCGGCGTGCCTGCGGTGGCACTCATCCAGACCGCGCCGAATATCCACGCGATGACGACCTTCCGCATCGTCCATCGCAGCTCGGCCCCGCGAAGTTCATGCGGAGCCAGCGTCCTCACTTGCGCGGACCCTGCCGAAGTGCTCATCTCGAGCCCCCAGTGAGACCTTCCTGCGTCAGTTGCCTACAGGGTTTGATCCTCTACTCGGACAGCGACGCTACCAGTTCGCCCTCGGAAGATGAATCGACCGCCCGCGGAGCCACATCCAGCGAGTTAAGGGTCAGGGTACGCAGAGCCGATGCAGCATCGAGGTAAGTACCAAGCAATACGCCCAGGCCGGCCGCGATGATCGCTGAGATCAGCAGCGGGCGGGTACGCAGGTTAGCCGTTACCGGCTCGGCCGCGGCTTCCACTCCGCCAGCCGCCGCGCGAGGCTCCTTGAGGAACATCGTGGCGAGGATCCGCAGGTAATAGCCGGCGGAGATGGCAGCATTGACCACAGTGATCAGCGCCAGCCAGTAGAACTCACCGGCAAGTGCGGGACGCAGCAGGTAGAACTTGCCCAGGAACCCAACGGTAAGCGGGATGCCAATCAGGCTGAAGCAGCAGGCTGCCATCACCAAGCCAAGCCCGACATGCGTGCGGCCGGTCCCGGCAAGGTCGCTGAAGGTCTCCGCCGTAGTGGCCGGCGGAACCTTGCCATCGTACACGAAAGGATCCGGCTTCGCCGGCAGCATCATGAGCACCGCGAAGATACCGACGTTGGTCAGGCCATAGGCGGTCAGGTAGAACAGCACACCCGCAAGTCCGCCGGCGCGATCGACGATGGAGGCTGCGCCAAACAGCACCACAACACCCGTGAGCATGTAACCGCTGTGGGCGATGGAGCTGCAAGCCATCAGGCGCTTTACGTTCTGCTGCATCAGGCCCAGCACGTTGCCCACCGTCATGGTCAGCACGGCCACGAGCCACAGGGTAGTGACAAACACCTGGGGCAGCTCGCCGGGCATGCCTCCCGCCAGTGCGTACAGCACACGGATCAGGGCAACCATACCGGCGGCCTTGGGAACATACGACAGAAACGCCGTCAGCGGAGTCGCCGCACCCGTGTACACATCCGGGGCGTAAAAGTGCAGCGGGAAAGCGGCCAGCTTAAACGCCAGGCCAGCGAGCAGCATCATGCCACCCAGTATCAGCCAGCCTGGCATGCTCTCCCATCCGCCAATCACGTTCGCCACGCCCGTGAGCGTGACTGAGCCGGTGGTGCCGAACAGGAAGCTCAATCCAAACAGGGTCAGTGCCGCAGAAAAAGCGCCGAGGAAGAAGTACTTGACGGCCGCCTCCTGGGCCACGGAGATCGGCCGAGAGATCGACACCATCACGTAGGTGGGGATCGAGGCCAACTCGATAGCCAGGAACAGCAGGATCATGTCATTGGCCGACGCCACCAGCAGAAGGCCGGTGATCGACAGCAGCATCAGTCCAAAGTACTCCGGCCCCTCGCTGCTGAGCGACAGCGTGGGGTTACCAGAGCCATCGCGGTTGGTCGGCCAGTTCACCAGCAACAGCAATACGCCAACCACCAGCGAGATCACCTTGATATACC
Source organism: Planctomycetota bacterium (assembly GCA_029777755.1). GTDB lineage: Bacteria > Planctomycetota > Phycisphaerae > Tepidisphaerales > Tepidisphaeraceae > CAIQIQ01. The sequence continues at coordinate 4,729 of JAKORQ010000578.1, read as the reverse complement.
CGGCAAAGCCAGAGAGCAGAACCGTCTCCCTGACACCTTCAGGCTCAGCCCAGCCGGTCATCCGGCACCCCACCATCAGCCCCGCCGCCAGCAGCGCAAGCAGGGTAACCCAGGGCGCCGCCCTGCGGATACCCGCCCCGGGGAGTGCGGCCATCACAAACAGCAGGCACGCTACGCCTGTAAGGACAACTTCTGGAGCCAGTGCGATCAGGAAATTCATCTGTTATTCACCCAACCCAACGCCACTCACAACGGCAGGTCCTTCGACCATGACAATCTGGGATTCGCTCGGAATCAGTGCGGCCACAGGCTCCTCAAGCGTCTTGAGAATGACGTTCGGAACCACTCCCAGGATCACAACCGCCGCCGCCAGCGGCGTCAGTACCGCGATTTCACGGGCGCCAATATCGCCAGGCAGGCTGTGCCCGTCGTCGTGACCATGGTGACCTTGCGGGACCTTCAGTGGCCCGAAGATCACGCGGGCAGCCATGTGTAGCATGTACACTGCGCCAAGGATGATGCCCAGCGCGGCAACCACCCCGTAGCCAATACCCAGGTGCGGCGAGGTAAACGCGCCGAGGATCGTCAGGAACTCGCTGACAAACCCATTGAGCCCGGGCAGACCAATGCTCGAGAACGTAAACAGGATAAAGAAGAACGCCAGTCGAGGCATCTGCTTCGCCAACCCGGAGAGCTGATTGATGTCACGGGTGTGATACCGGTCATAAATCATGCCGATCACAAGGAACATCGCGCCCGTGCTCAGGCCGTGGTTGATCATGTACATGATCGAACCCTGGATGCCCGTCTGGTTGAGAGCCAGCATGCCCAGCACGCAGAAGCCAAGGTGCGAAACCGATGAATAAGCAACCAGCTTCTTGATGTCTTGCTGAACCCACGCCACCAGGGCCCCATAGATGATGCCGATCAGGCAGAGCACACCCAGCAGAGGGGTGAGCGCGCCCAGCACCTCAGGGCCAGCGCCAACGGGGATGGCAAAGCGAAGCAGACCGTATGTACCCAGCTTCAGCAACACGCCGGCAAGGATGACCGAGCCGGCGGTGGGCGCCTCGGTGTGCGCCAGGGGCAACCACGTATGCACCGGGAACAGCGGCACCTTCACGGCAAACCCGGCCAGCATTGCCAGGAACACCCAGTAGCGTGCCTGCGTGGACATCCCGCTTTGTGCTGAGTTGATGATGTCCTCGATCCGGAAGCTCGGGACGGCACCCTGGCCGGCAGTCGTGCCGATGTAGATTACACCGGCGAGCGTGAACACCGAGGCCGCGAACGTAAACAGGAAGAACTTCAGTGCTGCGTACTGCCGCTCAGCGCCGCCCCAGATACCGATAATGAAGAACATCGGGACCAGCGTGAGCTCGAAGAAAACGTAAAACAGCAGCAGGTCGCGAGCGGCGAACACACCCAGCATCGCGAACTCCAGCAGCAGCATCCAGGCGTAATACTCCTTGCGGCGGCTGGCGATGCTCTCCCAGCTTGCGGCGATCGCCAGCGGCATCAGGAATACCGTCAGTGCGATAAGCCAGAAACTGATTGAGTCGATGCCCAAAGTGAAGGAAATTCCCGCCTCAGGCAGCCGGAACGCCTCAGGCGACACCAGCAGTTGCACCTGGCCGGACGCCGAGAAATCAAACTCGCAGGCGGCGACAACAGTGACCGCAGCCGTGGCCAGGCTAACCAGCAAAGCCCACCATCGCGGCGCTCGCTCTCCTTGAAGGCACGCGCCAACCACGGCGCCCGCCAGCGGAATTAACAGCAACCAGATAAGAGTGCCTTCCATTTGCTCTCTCTAAAAGTCGGCCATGACCGGCCGGCAATTTCACAATCCTTTAGAACACGAACACCAGCACCAGCAGGAGCACGATCCCCAGCATCATCGTCAGGGCGTAACCCTGCAGTTGTCCGCGCTGAGTCGTCAGTTTCAGGACAAAGCCTGCGCTCTGCGGCACAAACCCCGCCACCCAGACCAGTCCATCAATAACCAGCCGGTCAAAGCCATACAGCAACTGCCCGAACTTTCGCAGCGGATTGACGATCGCTCCCTGGTAGATCTCGTCCACCCAGTACTTGCCTTCCAGTACCCTGGCGATTCCGCGGAACCGGAGGACCAGATCGTCTGACAGTCGGCGATTGAACAGATGCAGGTACATCGCCAGGCCCACGCCAACCAGCGCCACCACGCTGCTGATGATCATCATCCTGATATGCAGCAGATGCAGATCCTCCTCGAGCTTGGGATGCACATCCACATGCTGCCCGAACATCGCAGGGTTAAGCGCCGCCTCGTAGTCAGCACCCTTCGCTACCAGGTACGACTGGCTGAGGCTTGGGCTCTGGCCAAGGAAATCGCCCAGATGGTGGGTTCCGACATTCACATAGCCGGCCAGGATCGCACCGATGGCCAGCACCGCCAGCGGCAGGATCATGATCATCGGCTCATGATTGTGGTGACCATGGTCGTGGCCATGGGTGTCATGGCCGCCATGTGCGCCGTGTCCGTGATCGTCATGTTCCGAACCGTGGCTATGGCCCTCGGCCGGGCCATCCGGCTGAACAAGCGGGCCCTCAAAAACCCGGAAGTAAAGCCGGAAGGTGTAGTACGCCGTCATGAATGCGGTGATGAGCAGCACCAGGCCAAGTACCCAGCTCTGGTGCCAGGCGGCCGCCACGATCTCGTCCTTCGAGAAGAAGCCGGAAAGCCCCGGCACGCCCGCCAGCGCGGCACAGCCGATGAGTATCAGCCAGCGAGTCTTGGGCAGTACCGCCTTCAGTCCGCTCATGCGACGCATGTCCAGGTGCCCCAGCATGGCATGCATGACCACGCCGGACGAGAGGAACAGCAGAGCCTTGAAGAAGGCGTGCGTCATCAGGTGGAACACGCCGGCCACCGGGGCAAGCACGCCCACGCCCACGAACATGAAGCCAAGCTGGCTGATGGTCGAGTAGGCGAACACCTTCTTCAGGTCGAACTGCCTCAGGGCGATGCTGGCCGCGAAGATCGCGGTAAAGGCGCCGATGATCGCGATGGTCCACATCGCCGCCTCGTTGCCCACGAACAGCGTTCCGCAACGAGCGATCATGTAGACGCCGGCGGTCACCATGGTCGCGGCGTGAATCAGTGCCGAGACAGGCGTCGGGCCTTCCATCGCATCCGGCAGCCACACATACAGCGGGAACTGGGCGCTCTTTCCGAAGGCGCCGAGCATCAGCATGAAGGGAATCCACTGGATGGCATGCTGCTTCCACTCAGGCAGCGACAGCACGAAGTTCGGGTCGGCCGCCAGCGCGAGCGCTCCACCAGTCAGGTTCCCAGCCTCATCGGGCGAAAAGTAGTTGATCGTCCCGAAGACGGCGAAGGTCAGCATGATGCCGACGCCAAAGCCGAAGTCGCCGATCCGGTTAACGATGAATGCCTTCTTGGCGGCATCTCGTGCCGCCGGGCGATCGTAGTAGTAGCCAATCAGCAGGTAGGAGCACAGACCCACGCCTTCCCAGCCCAGGTAGAGCATCAGGAAGTTGTCGCCCATCACGAGCATGGTCATCATGAAGATGAACATCCCGAGGTAGGCAAAGAAGCGGAAGTACCCCTCCTCCCCCTTCATGTAGCCGGCCGCGAATACCGTGATGAAGAAACCGATCACCGTCACCACGCAAAGCATGACGGCGGTGAGCGGGTCAAAGAGAAACCCCACGGCCACATCAAACGTACCGGAGACGCCGGCCGGCCCGGCGGTGATCCACTGGTACCAGTTCTGGACGTACGCCAGCGGTCCATGGTGGTCATGCCAGACCGACGCCATGCCAAACAGCAGCGTCACCGACAAGATAGCGCTGATACCTACGCCGATCCAGATTGGCCAATGGGCCAGTTTCTTTCTCGAGCCAGTACAAAGAAAACCCGCTATCGCGGCGGCCAGGAGCGGCAGCAGCGGAATCAGGTAAGAGTGCTTGACTGCGAAAAGCTGTTCCATGGTGAGTATCTTGACGCTTTACCCTTTCAGTTCCTGCCAGGCCTGCGAGTCGAGTGTCTGCTTGTGTCGATACAGGAGCACAACCAGACCCAGCGCCAGCGCCGCCTCCGCCGCCGCCACCACCAGCAGGAAGATCACAAACGACTGAGAAGCAAGGAACGCCTCCACCTTGCTGGCGTAGTGGTATCGGCCAAAGGCAATCAGGTTGATCGCGATCCCCTGGAACATCAGCTCAGTGCAGAGGAACATGATGATCATGTTGCGCCGGCACAGGAACCCGATCATCCCCAGGGTAAACATGATCGAGCCGACAGCCAGAAAGTGTTGTAGCGTTAATTGCGTCATCGCCATTTAGTTCATCTCAAGGATCGCGGCAGCGGATCAGGCTTCCGGATACGCCTTCTTACGCGGGTCGCTGGAACCCTGAACCGGGATGTTGTGCGGGTTGTCATCGCCGGGACCATAAAGCGACGGCTTAGCCGGCTGCGGCTTTTCCGCCGTCCAAACGCCGCGTCGAGCGATCACTATAGCGCCAACCATGGCCATGGTCAGCAAAACGCCCGCAAGTTCGAAGTTAACCAACTGATGTTCAAAGAGATATGTCGCAAGGGCTCGCACGCCCAAATCGCCCGTGGCCGGCGCCTGTGTGACTTGGGCAGCCTCGGGAGCGCGATCGAAGATGACGTACATGAGGATAGCCATCAGGCCAAATCCCACCGCCGACGCGGCTACCGGCT
>JAKORQ010000577.1 GCA_029777755.1 Planctomycetota bacterium | reverse complement strand
TACCAGCCCAATGACGCCGGGGAGATGGAACTGGTGTTGGGCTGGATCAACGAGATGGTCGACCAGGAAGCCTGCCCGGACAGTGGAGGTGGATGATGGCCGGCGCTGGAATGGCCGTAATCCTGGCGGGCGGCAAGCGCGGCCTGCGACCTGGAGGCAAGGCCGCCGTCTTCAATGCCGATGGCGAATGCCCAGGGTGCTGTCAGTGCGAGCCTTTCGTTCTCGGATCGTTCACCACCAACCGCTACTACAACCCGTGCTGGGACCTGACGCCGTATCAGGGGCCGGGCCAGGCCCCGCCGGGTTCGTACTGGCGGCTGATCGAGATCGGTATGTGCTATCCCGACAGCTATCCGTGGTACGGAGCGGGGTGTGTTAACAGTGAAGGGCGGCTGGTGGGCCTGCCGAGCCAGTTCTGCTCAAGCTACTACTACGACGGCTACATGGAACTCCAGATCGGCTGCTACGACCCGGCGGACAATCGAATCCATTGGCCGGGGACCTGCCAGCCTCTTTCCACGAGGTATTCATGCTGAACGAGCTTCACGAAACCGGTTTGATGACCCACATGCCGTTCCTGACGCCCGATGAGAACGGCAAGCCCGTGCTGCTGTTCTGCCAGGCGGACGAGTCGCGGCTTTGGAAGCTGCATGCCCACACCTCCGACGGTCGAATACTGCGTCTCTCGACCGACCTACCGGAGGATGTCTGCGAATGCTCGCCCACAGCATGGCGTGATGAAGCAGGTTGGCATGTGAGCTTTATCGCCGGCGGCGGCAAGCCCAATCCGCTCCACCGTCTCTACCGCATGGATGGCCCAGCGCTGCACCAGTTGGGCCAGCCGGTGTCAGTGCAAGCGACTCGCGCCGGCTTCGTATACAGAGACCGTCTAGTTCACGCCGAGATGGATAATCTGGTCCATGTCCGGCAGCCTACCGGCGACTTCGACATTGAACTGCCTGGTGCATTCATCTACCGTGTGGCCTACCGGGCCGACCGGCCGGATACGCTGCTGATCAGCGGCCAGTGGCAGACCGAGGACGACGTATTCACCCTTGAATACGACCTGACAAGCGGCGAGCAGAGCATGATCGAATGCGACGGCCAGCCGGCCTACAAGTGCACCATCCTGGGCGACCAGATGCTCTACG
>JAKORQ010000576.1 GCA_029777755.1 Planctomycetota bacterium | reverse complement strand
GCCAGAGATTTCGGTAGCTCTGGCCTCTCTTGAGCAGGATATGGGCATCGTCGTTGCGCCCGAGCTTCTGGGCGATCCTGCCCAGGCACCAGTCACAATGGGCATTGTCCAACGTCCAGCTCACGCTTTCCTTCGCTGCGTCTGCCGGCACGTAACCGAGGCGGTGATACTCCTCCAGGGCCCGTCGGCCAAAGCGATTGTGGCCATGGACCGGCTCGAAGGCGTTCTTGCGCACGGCCTCGTAAGCCTCGGCATAGTCGAAGCCGGTGATGCCGCGTGAGATGGCCTCGGCGATGACGATGTCACTGTGCGAGCCGATCATGCAGTCGCGATACCCGGGGCTGCACCACTTGGGCAGCCATCCGCCTTCGCGATAGTGGGCAAGGAAACCGTCCACGATCTCGCCATAGAGCCTCGGGGCAATCTCGCCGAGCAGGGGATAGACGGTGCGATAGGTATCCCAGAAGCCGTTGTTGGTGTACAGCACACCGCTGTGTGTCTTGCCGGTGTGTGGACTGTAGTGGTGCGCCTGGCCATTGGCGTCAAACTCGTGCATCGGCATGGGGAAAAGTCCCGCGCGCCACAGGCAGGAGTAGAAGGTGCGGCGATCTCGCTCGGTGCCACCGTCCACCTGCAGGATAGTCAGCCACTTGTTCCACTCGCGCTGCGCTGCTGAGGAGACGTCGTCCAGCGACTTACCGGCCACCTCGCGATCGAAGTTCAACTGGGCCTGCGCATAGCTGATAAAGCTGGTGGCCACGCGTATGGTCACTACGCCGTGGGGGGCAAGTCGAACGAGCGCACCGGCGCGCGGCGCAGAGATTGCCGCATCTCCGCGGATCTCCGAATCAGAAATGACGCCGATATCGACCACATCGGCGTTGGTGATCTCGGCGATGAAGTAACAGGCGAAGTTCTCCGGCACGAATCCTGGATGGCTCATCGCCTTGCCATGGACCATCACCCGATCGGCTTCCCTGCGAAGCTCAACAGAGCCAAGCGTCTGCTCGCGAGCCTTGCCTGTCTGTATCACCAGCGCGGCATGCCGGCCGGCGTCAGATGGATAGGTGACCTGGAGGATCGCGGAACTTCGCAGTGCCGAGAATGCCACCTCGGTGCGATAGCGCAGCAGGTTCACCTTGCACAGGTGGGGCTGAAACGTGGCATCCTCTATCCGCCAGGAACTGGCTCGCGCACTGGGCCTTGGGGAAACAGGGCCGACTACCGGCATGATCTCGAAGTTGCCGTAGTCATCCATCCACGGGGATGGGCTGTGAGTTGCGCGAATACCGCTTACCTTTATCGACCGGCGGTCGAATAGGAAGCCGCCATCGTGGGTCTGCACCGTCCAGTAGGTAAGGGCCCTGGGTGTGCCGATCGCCGGATAGACATTCCCCGTGGAAAACTCCATACGACTGTCGCTGCCCTGCAGCGGATTTACATAGTCCGTCAGACTCATGATCGCGGCCTGTCCTTGCTCAAAAGGGGGGCAGACAAAAGGCGATGCTCGTTCGCATCGCCATGGAGGATTTGTAATACGACGCATCCGCCGCTGCAACGACGGCGGATGTGCGATCTGCGATAAGTTGCGCTGAATGTTGATGCCAGTTTGCTAGGTCAGCCAGGCCTCGATGGTGTGGTGAATGATGATGTAGCTGATGGCTGCCACGAATGCCGAGCAGGGGATGGTCAGGATCCATGCCATGACGATCCTCTCGCCCCAGATCCAGCGGACGGAACGGATCGACTTGGTGGCGCCTACACCCATGATGGCGCCGGTGATGGCGTGGGTGGTGGAGAGCGGGATCTTGTTGATGGTCGCAAAGATGATGG
>JAKORQ010000575.1 GCA_029777755.1 Planctomycetota bacterium | reverse complement strand
TATCGAGAAGTCAGGGCATATCTCCTTTGCCAACTGCGGCCTGCCGTACTACCTGGATGGCAGAATTCCGTCGCAGGAGAAGCTCTTACTGACCACGCCGCAGCAGGTGGCGGAGCGCTTCCGCATCGATGCCCGCGTGAACCAGGAAGTAATCGCAATCGATCGTGCGCGGAAGGTTGTCCGCGTCCGCGAACTGGCGAACGGACGGGAGTACGAGCTTGCCTATGACAAGCTGATCCTTGCCCCGGGGGCAAGCCCGATTGTTCCGCCGATAGCGAACGTCTCGGCGAAGAATGTGTTTGTCGTTCGCAATGTTGAGGACATCGTCCGCGCCAGGGGATACCTGAAGTCGCACGAGCCGCGAAGGGCGGTCATCGTCGGCGGCGGATATATCGGGCTGGAGATGGCGGATGTGCTGCGCCATGCCGGGCTGGAGGTGACGATGGTGGAGAAATCGCCCCGGCCGATGGCGCTGCTGGATGAGGAGATGGCCGGGCCGATCATCGAGGAATTGCAGTCCAATGGTGTCGAGCTGGTCCTGGGTGATGGGCTGGCGGAGCTGCAGGCATCGGATGACCAGCAGGTGCGGCAGGTGGTGACGGAATCGGGCAAGAAGCTGTCGGCAGACATGGTGGTGCTGGCGATCGGCGTTCGGCCGAACGTGGAGCTGGCGCGAGCGGCCGGGCTGGAGATCGGCGCTGCGGGCGCGATCCGCGTGGATGAGTATCAGCGCACCAGCGATCGGGATATTTACGCTGTTGGTGACGCGGCTGAGGTGATCCACGGCGTTACCGGCAAGACGGCGCGGATTCCCCTGGCTGGTGGCGCCAATCGCGGGGGGCGAATCGCCGGCGAGCACGCGGCCAAGGGGCGAAGCGAATCGGCCGGCAGGGTGCTGGGAACATCCATCGTGCAGATATTCGGAATCGCGGCGGGGCTGACCGGACTATCGGAGTCGGCGGCGCGATCCGCGGGGTTTGACGCGCACAGCAGCATCGTGCTGCCGTCGCACCATGCCGGCTATTACCCGGATGCACAGCAGATCCGGATAAAGCTCGTGTATGACGATGCCACCGGACGGGTGCTGGGAGCGCAGGCGGTTGGCCGGGCCGGTGTGGATAAGCGCCTGGATATCATCGCGACGGTGATTCATTTCGGCGGGACGATAGATGACCTGGCGCGGCTGGACCTGGCCTATTCGCCGCAGTATGGCTCGGCGAAAGACCCGGTGCACTATGCGGCGTTCGTGGCGCAGAATCAGCGCGAAGGGTTGACGCCGGCGATCGGCCCGCGGCTTGTACCGGGCGACGGGTACGTGCTGGATGTCCGCTCGCGGGACGAGTTTGCCCGCGGGGCGCTGGCCGGCTCGGTGAACATACCGCTGGATGAGCTGCGCCAGCGGATGGAGGAGCTGCCGCGAGACAGGCAGATCGCGGTGCTTTGCCAGGTGGGGCAGCGCGGGCACACGGCCGTGCGCATCCTGCGTCAGCATGGGTTTGACGCGGTGAATGTTAAGGGCGGCTACCGGGTGGCGCGGGAGATGTCCGGCCAGGATCGTCGCCGCGACGGGAAGGATCGCCAACTTTGCCCGGCAGTGGCCGACTCTGCAAGATGCGGCTAAGCTGAGCAGAGTCACGAATGAGCGGGACGAGGTATAAATCCTGGGAGGATCCGGAGCTTTACCGGATGTCGCTGGGCGATCATCTGGAGGAGCTGAGAAAAAGGATAATTTACGCGCTGATCGGGCTGGTGGTTGCGGCCGCGGTGTGTGCCTTCTGGGGGCAGCGGGTGATCCAGTTTTTCTGCCAGCCGCTGATCGATGTGCTGGTGGAGAAGGGAATCAGCCCGCAGCTTTATTTCACCTCGGCCGGCGATGCCTTCACGGTTTACCTGAAGATCACGATGATCTCGGCGGCGGTGATCGCCTCGCCTTGGATTATCTGGCAACTGTGGCTGTTCGTGGCGGCCGGGCTGTATCCACACGAGCGGCGGGCGGTGTGGGCGTTTGCGCCGCTGAGCATCACGCTGCTGCTGGCGGGAGTGGTGTTCTGCTACCTGGTAGTACTGCCGCTGTCGCTGCGGTTTTTCATTGGTTTTCCGGACCAGATCAAGCTGGAACTACCGCGGGTGGAGGCGGTGGTGCCGGCGACGCAGCCGTCGGTGCTGCAGGTGCCGGTATTCGCCGGCGACCCGGCCGATCCACAGGCATATCAACTCTGGTTCGACGCGACACAGCAGCGGCTGAAGATCGGCATCCCCGACCTGGAAGGGGCCGTGCGCACGATGGTGGTGCATTTTGGCCCGGAAAGCCTGGTATCGCCGCTGATCACCTTGCCGGATTACATCAACATGGTGCTGCTGTGGCTGCTGGTGTTCGCGCTGGCATTCCAGTTGCCGCTGGTGACGATGGCGCTGGTCAAGCTGGGAGCATTCGAGCCGCGCGACTTTGGGGAGATGCGCAAGTACGTCTACGTGGGCCTGACGGTAGTCTCGTCGATGCTCATGCCGGATGTCTTCAGCGGCACCCTGATGCTGGTGGTGCCACTGTGCCTGCTGTATGAACTGGGCATCATCCTGGGCCGCTGGTCCCTGCGCCGGGGGAGAGAGGCGTAAATGAAGAGGCTCCTCTGTCAATCCGGCGATTGACACAAACTGCTTGTGAGCACATTCGATGTAGTATCCGCATCGGCTGCTTTGGTTAGTGACACTATCGGCAGCGTGCTAGAATAGCGTGAGAGTTTGATTGACGATGACTCGTGTAGGTATTCCATCCAGAATGCTTCGCTGGGCGATCGAGCGCTCTGACATTCCCGAGGAGGATCTGCGCAGACGTTTTGACAAACTGTCGGATTGGATTGATGGAAAGAGCCAGCCAACTCTCAGGCAACTGGAGGAGTTTGCGAGAGCAACGCACACACCCATTGGCTACCTGTTTCTCAATGAGCCGCCCGATGAACCGGCTCCAATTCCGGACTTTCGGACCATTGCCGGACAGCCAATTGCTCGGCCATCACGAAATCTGCTGGACACAATCTATGTATGTCAGCAGCGACAGGAATGGTTCCGCAATCATGCCCGAGCTACGGGCCAGGAGCGGTTGACATTCATCGGATCGGCGCGGGTGGATGATGACGTTGTTTCCACCGCTTCAAAGATTCGGGATATTCTGGGCTTCGACTTGAGGCAGCGCGAGCAGTTCCGGACATGGGCAGAGGCCTTACGTCATTTTGTAGAACAGGTCGACCGGATCGGTGTGCTGGTCATGATGAGCGGAATTGTCGGTAACAACACTGCGCGGACGCTCGATCCGGAAGAGTTTCGAGGTTTTGTCCTTTCGGATGATTTTGCGCCGCTGATATTTATCAACGGTGCTGACACAAAAGCAGCGCAGATGTTTACCCTTGCCCACGAGCTGGCGCATCTGTGGCTTGGTCAATCGGCCCTATCTGATGCCACCGCGCGGATGTTGCCAGACCAGAAAGTGGAGTACTGGTGCAATCGCGTTGCAGCTGAGTTGCTCGTTCCGCTTGAGGCTGTTCGCGCGGCGTACAAAGAGAGAGAACCGGTAGACGAAGCATTGGGACGATTGACGCGACAGTTCAAGGTGAGCTCGCTGGTTATTCTCAGGAGGATGTACGATGCCGGTTTCTTGAAGCGGGACGACTTTTGGAGGCTCTATGACTCCGAGGTCAAACGCCTCCGCAAGCTGACGGAAGCTTCTGGCGGAGGTGGGGACTTCTACCGCACAACGCTGGCTCGTGTGAGCCACCGATTCGCCCGCGCGGTGATTGTTGCCGCTTGGGAGGGCAGTACTACCTTTACTGAGGCTTTCCATCTGCTGGGGTGCCGCAGCACCAATGCGCTGCGTGAACTGGGCCATCTGGCGGGGGTGAATGTCTGATGGCCTACCTGCTCGATGCCAACGTCTTCATCACCGCCCGCAACTTCTACTATGGATTTGACCTGTGTCCGGGGTTCTGGGATTGGCTTGATCGCGCACATCGGGATGGGCTGGTATACAGCGTCCGACGAGTTGCGGATGAACTGGCTGGTGAGGAT
>JAKORQ010000066.1 GCA_029777755.1 Planctomycetota bacterium | reverse complement strand
CCTAGGTGACGGGTGTTCCTGAAAGATCCATCCGCCAGGCAGCGGAGTGGTGGGGAACGGCAAAGAGCAGCTTCATCTTCCATGCCCGCGGCATCGAGCACCACTCCAACGGCGTGCAGAACGCCCTGGGCACGATCAATCTCGCCCTCGCCTGCGGCCGAATCGGCAAACCAAAGAGCGGCTACGGCACCATCGTTGGCCAGGCCAACGGCCAGGGCGGGCGCGAGCATGGACAGAAATGTGACCAGCTTCCCGGCTGGCGCGACATCAGCAACCCGGAACATCGCAAGTACATCGCCAGTGTCTGGGGAGTCGAGGAGTCGGAGATTCCCGGACCCGGCGTCGACGCATACGAGATGTTCCGCAAGATCGACCGTGGCGAGATCAAGGCGCTGATCTCCATCTGCTTCAATCCCAAGGTCTCACTGCCGGATAACAGCTTCGTGGCACGCTGCCTCGACAAGCTGGAGTTCTACGCGGCCATCGACTTCTTCCTCAGCGACACTGGCAGGCATGCCGATGTGGTGCTGCCCGGAAGCCTTCAGGAGGAGGATGAAGGAACAGTCACGCAGGTGGAGGGACGCGTGATCAAGATCAACAAGGCGGTGGAGTGTCCCGGCGAAGCTCGGCAGGACTGGAGAATCATCCAGGACATCGCCGCGGCGTTGGGAAGAAGCAAAGGTTTCACCTTCACCCAGCCGCGCGAGATCTTTGAGGAGCTCCGCGTCGCCAGCAAGGGCGGCGTGGCCGACTACTCAGGAATCACCTACGAGAAGATCGAGCGGCAGATGGGAGTCTTCTGGCCCTGCTACGCGGAGGATCCCAGGACCGGCGAGAAGATCGACCATCCCGGCACTCCTCGCCTATTTGAACCCGGCAGCTACAACCCCGTCGCCAAGGGCGCCGGGCCGTTCTACTTCCCCGACGGAAAGGCGCGATTCAACGTGGCAGACTATCGCCCGCCGGTCGACGATATCGATAACGAGTACCCGCTGTTCCTCACCACCGGGCGGGTTGTGAGCCAGTTTCTCTCCGGGACGCAGACCCGTCGCATCGGCCCGCTGATCCAGCAGTATCCCGAGCCGCGCATCGAGATCCATCCGCGCCTCGCCGCCAGGCTGGGAATCGCCGACGGCGACTGGACGACCTGCGAGACCCGCCGCGGCAGCGTGACGCTCAAGGCGATGGTGGTGACTACCATCCGGCCCGACACCATCTTCATTCCCTACCACTGGCCGGGGAAAAAGAGCGCCAACCAGCTCACCGTCGCGGCGCAGGACCCTGTCAGCAAGATCCCGCAGTACAAGGTCTGTGCCTGCCGTGTCCGCAAGACAGACGCGCCGCCCGATTACGACGGCAAGCTGGAGCCGCAGCAGTAGCTTCAGGGAGCAGCAGCAGTTATGTCCAAGCCCGAACATCTTCAGTTCTTTATCGATCCCAACCGGTGCATCGGATGTCAGTCCTGCGTGCAGGCCTGTAGCGAATGCGACACTCACCGCGGCATACCGATGATCCACCTGGAGTACGTCGACCGCTCGCACAGCGTGCAGACCGTCCCGGTGGTCTGCATGCATTGTGAGCAGCCGACCTGTGCTGAGGTCTGCCCGGCCGACGCCATTAAGCGCACCGGCGACGGCGTGGTGCAAAGTGCCCGCAAGCCGCGCTGCATCGCCTGCGGCAACTGCGTCATGGCCTGTCCCTTCGGGGTCCCGGAGGTCTACGAGGACAAGAAGCTCATGATGAAGTGCGACATGTGCTACGACCGCACCAGCGTCGGTAAGCGGCCAATGTGCGCCACCGTTTGCCCCAGCCAGGCGCTGTTCTTCGGCACGCGCGAGCAGATCGAGCAATTGCGGCCGATGTCGATGCCGGTCAATCGCTTCCGCTTCGGCAACCAGACCATCACCACGCAGGTGAACATCATGGTTCCCCGCGTACCGTCGCCTGCGCCACTGGTGGATGTGACGGCCGCCATGAATGAAGAGGCATACAGCCGGGGAATCTCACTGCCCGTTGTGTCGGAAGCACCCGGCGGCGCCGGTGTGGAAGATCCATTTGCAGAGGTCGAGGTGTAACAGATGGCACAGGAAAAAGATCACGGAATCGATCAATCGTGTGAGACGCTGGACGTGAGGATAGACTCGGCCGGGCGCGAGGGCCTCACCGGCACCGCTCCATCGACAGTCTACAAGCCGATCCATGACCCGGAACAGATCACTCGCGCGCCCGATGGCCGGCCGATGCACGAGCAACCCGCCTGGCGGCGCGATTTCCCCATCGACGTGCCGCAGGACAAATATGTGGCGCGTCGTGATTTCGTGAAATTCCTGACGCTCACCAGCCTCGCCTTTACCGTCGGCCAGTTCACCATCGCGGGCAAAAGTCTGCTACGGCGTAAGAGCCCGCCGCCGGGAGAGAAACTGATCGGCCACCTGAGCGCCATCCCCATCGGCGG
>JAKORQ010000574.1 GCA_029777755.1 Planctomycetota bacterium | reverse complement strand
TGGCGCGGTGTCGACCATGCTGGGGCTTCCGGGTATTCCCGCCGAGGCCGAGGAACTGATGATCCTGCGCGACCTGCTGATCAATCGCAGCATCGGCTGCCGCTATCACGTGCAGCATATTTCCACGGCCGGGGCGGTTGACCTGGTGCGGCAGGCGAAGGCGCATGGTCAGCCGGTTACGGCTGAGGCGACGCCGCACCATCTGCTGCTTACCGATGAATGCTGTCGCACATATGACACCAACTTCAAGATGGCGCCGCCGCTGCGAACTGCGGCCGACGTGAAGGCGGTGATCGAGGGCGTGAAGGATGGCACGATCGACGTGCTCGCCACCGACCACGCGCCGCACCTGGCCGAGGAGAAGGAGCTCGAGTTCCCCTATGCCCCCAACGGCATCATCGGTATGGAGTGCGCGGTGGGGCTGTACATCAAGGCGCTGGTGGAGCCGGGGCACATCTCCTGGAGCAAGCTGGTTCACATGATGTCGACGCGGCCGGCCGAGGTTCTTCGCCTCCATCGCGGCACGCTGAAGACCGGAGCGGTGGCCGACGTGACGATCATCGATCCCAACCTGGAGTGGACGGTCGATCCCTCACAGTTCAAGAGCAAGAGCCGCAACACACCCTTCGGCGGGTGGAAGCTCAAGGGGCGTCCCATCACCACCATCGTTAATGGCGAGGTGAAGTGGGAACTGCACCGCTGAAGCTGCTGCTCTGAAAGTGGAGCCGGACGGTCTCCGCCCGCAGGAGCTAAGGCGATTCTCGACGGGAATACGCTTCCAGACCAAAGGCACTCAGTAGGGCATTTCCAGCCGGAACTGCGGGATGTAAGGTGATCCTTGGCTACCGCGCGCGATCAGAGTCAGGGAATCCGGGCGAAGTGCAGACTTTTTTCGCCACCATAAGACGCAGTAACCAGGATATCGTTGGCCTCTTGATGCCGGTCATTGTGGATGCGACTTGGGCAAACCTCCGCCGAGTCGAAGTCCCGCGACTTGAGGACAAGCCGCTCTACCTTCAGCAAAAACTGGCTATTGAACAGCCCCGTAACCCTCCCCTGATCCCTTCATCACCCGAAGAACAGGTCGCGCGAGGCGAAGTTCGGGTCGAAGGTGGCGTTGATTCCCAATCGCCGCAGGCCCGTCTCATCGCCGGGCGTGGGCATGTGCGTCATGTGCAGCTCGCATCCCACAAGATCCTTCAGGTGCTCCATCGCCAGCGCGGCCGTGGGATTGGTCGTCGATGCCAGTGACAGCGCGATCAGCGTCTCGTCGAGGTCGAGGCTGATGCTCTTGCGGCGAAGGATGTCTTGCTTGAGGCGGGCGACAGATTGAAGCAGATTCGGCGAGAGAAGATGCAGGCGGGGAGGCAGGTCGGCCAGTACTTTTATGGATTTAAGCACCACGGCGGAGGCCGCGTGCATCAGCGGGGAGTTGGTCGAGGTGACCATCCGGCCATCGGGAAGTTGCAGGGCGGCGCCGCAGTAGACGTTCTTGTATCCGCGCTCTGGTGAGCCTTCAATGCGGGCGTCGTTGGCCGCCTTCCTGGCCGCCAGCACGGGAAGTCGATTCTCCGGCTTTACGCCCAATTCCTCGATGAGTACCTCAATCCTCTGCACGGTTTCCTGCTCGCACGTGCCGACCGCGTACTCACAGGCGTGGCGGAAGTAGCGCCTGATCACCTCCTGGGTGGCGGCCTGCGCCACGGCCGCATCATCGATGATGGCGAAGCCAGCGCGATTTACCCCCATGTCGGTGGGCGACTTGTATATCCCGCGCCTCCCGGTGATGCGCTCCAGGATGGTGCGCAACACGGGGAATGACTCCACGTCGCGGTTGTAGTTGACTGTGCGCTGCCCGTAGGCATCGAGATGGAAAGGATCGATGCAGTTGTAGTCGCAGATGTTGGCGGTGGCCGCCTCGTACGCGACGTTTACGGGGTGCCGCAGCGGCAGGTTCCAGATGGGGAAGGTCTCGAACTTGGCGTAGCCAGCCTTACCCCCGTTGCGGTACTCATGATAGATCTGCGACAGGCATGTCGCCATCTTGCCGCTGTTGGGGCCAGGCCCGGTGACGACCACCAGCGGCCTGGTTGTCCTGATGTATGGATTGGAGCCGTACCCCTCATCGCTCACCACGCGCGCCAGGTCGGCCGGGTATCCCTCAATAGGGCGATGCAGGTAGGTGGTGATTCCCCGGCGCTCCAGTTTTTGCTGGAAAGCCAGCGCCGCCGGCTGGCCGGTGAAGCGGGTAATGACTACCGCAGTGACATCCAGCCCCCGGTCGCGCAGGTCATCGATCAGCTTTAGCGCATCGGCGTCATAGCTGATGCCAAAATCGCCACGAATGCGTTTTCGCTCGATATCCCCGGCGTAGATGCAGAGGATGATGTCCGCCTCATCACGCATGTGCTGAAGCAGACGGACCTTTACGTGCGGATCGTAACCCGGGAGCACGCGGGACGCGTGCATGTCATACAAAAGCTTGCCGCCGAATTCCAGGTACAGCTTGCCGTCGAACTGCGCGACGCGCTCCATGATCGCCCGGCTCTGCTCCTTAACGTACAACTCATTGTCAAAGCCGATGGGACGGATCGTTTTACATGGAGCATCCGCACCAACGGTGTCGATCGTT
>JAKORQ010000065.1 GCA_029777755.1 Planctomycetota bacterium | reverse complement strand
GAAGAGGTCCGCAAGGAGAACTTCCGCGAGGACCTGTATTACCGCCTGAACGTGGTGAGCATCTATCTGCCGCCGCTGCGCAACCGCCGCGAGGACATTCCCAAGCTGGTGGACTTCTTCCTGACGCGCTACAACCAGATCAACGACCGCAAGCTCAAGTACATCAGCAAGGATGTGATGTCGACGCTCCTGCGTTACAACTGGCCCGGCAACGTCCGCGAGTTGGAGAACGCCATTGAGCGTGCCGTGGTCCTCAGCCGCGATGAATATTTCACCGAGGATCTGCTGCCGCTGTCGCTGCGAACGTTCGCGGCCGAGCGGCGCCTGGCCAGCCCCACCGAGTCTATTCAGACGCTCACGAGGAAGCTGGCCGACCTGGCGGTTGCCGACCTGGAGACCCGCGAGGGTGAGATCTACCAACTGGTGATGGAGCAGGTTGAACGCTCGCTGATCGAGCGCGCCCTGGTGCGCTGCGAGGGAGTGAAGATCAAGGCGGCCGACTACCTCGGCATCAATCGCAATACGCTCAACAAGAAGGTCAAGGAGCTGGGGATCGAATCGGACTAACCTGATTGCCAATCATCTGTGTGCGATCCGGACAGGCAATCAGCGTCAGCTCCTTCCCTGTTCCTCCTTAGATCCTGCCGCCTCTTCCATTGTGACATGTTCCGAAGTAGCATCTGGTGATGCTGCTTACACCGGATGCCGACACTCGTTCAGGAGGCGTGGCTTGAGGCGTGCGCTGGCGTTACTGGTTCTTGTGCTGATCATCGCGGGAGCGGTGTTCGCGTGGCTCCACTGGGGACAGACTCCCGGTGCGGAAGATGATGGCGCACTGGTGCTGTACGGCAACATTGAGATCCGCAACGCACAACTGGCATTCAACAGCAGCCAGCGGGTGGTGAAAGTGCTGGTGGATGAGGGGGACAGTGTGTCGGCCGGCCAGTTGCTCGCGGAACTGGACGGATCGCGCCTGTCGGCCGAGCTGGCGGCACGCGAAGCGGCGGTAACGGCAGCCGAGCAGGCGCTGCTCAGGCTCAAAAATGGCACACGCCCGGAGGAGATCGAGCGCGCCCGAGCAGCCGTTCGCGTCGCCGAGGTTCGCCTGCGCAATGCCCAGCGAACACTTGAGCGCATCGAGCGCAGTGCCAGCGTCGGGGCCATCAGCAAGCTGGAACTAGACAATGCCCTTGCAGCCCGCGACAGCGCGGAAGCGGAACTGGCCGCCGCCCGGGCTGAACTGCGCCTGGCGGAGATTGGCCCGCGCGAAGAGGACATAGCCGAGGCGCAGGCCCAGCTCGATCGGCTGCGAGCTGAGAGAGAGCTGGCCAGCCAACTGCTCGCCGACACGCGGCTTTACTCCCCTGCCAACGGCATCATCCGCACCCGCGTGATCGAGGCCGGCGAGATGGTCAATCCCGCGCAGACGGCATTCACGTTGTCGCTGACGGACCAGAAATGGGTGCGTGCCTATGTGGGCGAGGCCAACCTCGGCCTGGTAAAGCCTGGGATGGCCGCGGCCGTGCGAAGCGACAGTTTTCCTGACAAGCGCTACGAAGGCTGGGTGGGACACATCTCGCCGGAGGCGGAATTCACGTCCAAGACCGTGCAGACAGAGGAACTGCGCACGGCGCTGGTGTACGAGGTGCGCATCTACGTGCGCGACCCGGGGAATGAACTGCGCCTGGGGATGCCGGTGACGGTTCAACTGCTTGAATACTCGCCAGGGGAAGCGTCAACCCAGCCGGCCGCCGGGGTGAACTGATGTCCGCAGCTGTCCTCGAGGTTCGCGATGTGGTCAAGAGGTTCGCGCCCTCTGATGCGCCAGCGCTCGAGGGCGTGAGCATCACCGTTAGCACCGGCGAGATCGTCGGCCTGATCGGCCCTGATGGCGCGGGCAAGACCACGTTGCTGCGCATCTGTGCCGGGCTGCTTGGGTCTGATGCCGGCAGTGTACATGCCCTTGGCATCGATGTGCTGGCGCAGCCTGTGATCGTGCAGCAGCAGATCGGCTACATGCCGCAGCGATTCGGGCTGTATGAGGACCTTACTGTGCAGGAGAACCTCGATCTCTATGCCAATCTCCAGGCCATACCGCGGCGCGACCGACCGGCACGGTATCAGCGACTCTACCGGATGACCGGGCTTGAGCCGTTTGCCGATCGATTGGCCGGGCGACTATCCGGCGGCATGAAGCAGAAGCTGGGGCTGGCCTGCGCGCTAATCAAGATACCGCGGCTACTGCTGCTGGATGAGCCGACCGTCGGCGTCGATCCGGTGAGCCGGCGCGATCTCTGGGCGATCGTGCGCGAGATGGTGAAGATCTCAGGCATCGGCGTATTCGTGAGCACCGCATACCTCGACGAAGCGGAACGATGCGATCGGGTGTATGTGCTGAACCGCGGCCGACTGCTGGACTCAGGCATGCCGGCGCACTTTCATGGCATGGTGGCCAATCGCGTCTGGGAGGCGTCTGCCCCAGCCGGCCGGGCGCGCGAGTTGCGCCTGAAGGCACAGCAGATCGATGGCGTCATCGACAGTTCCATCGACCGCGGCCGGGTGCGCATCGTCACTCGCGATAAAAGAGCGCCGGCCCTCCCCGATTCGCAGTTGCGCAGCGTCACGCCGCGCTTTGAGGATGCCTTCATGCACCTTATGCACCTGCACGAAGGCCACAACGGCTTGATGGTGAACCACTTTTCCGCGGCGCACGGGACATCGGATGACACGGTCGTGGAGGTTCGCCGCCTGACCAAGCGATTCGGAAAATTCATCGCCGTGGATGGCATCTCCTTCTCGGTGCGGCGTGGCGAGGTGTTTGGCCTGCTCGGGCCCAACGGCGCCGGCAAGACCACGACCTTCCGCATGCTCTGCGGCCTGCTGCCGGCCAGCGGCGGAACCCTGCGAGTGGCAGGGCGCGACCTGCGGCACAGCCCCGGCCATGCCCGCGCCAGGATCGGATACATGGCGCAGAAATTCAGCCTTTACGGGCTTCTGACTGTTGAGGAGAACCTGCGCTTTTTCGGCAAGTCTTACGGGCTGTGGGGCAAGGCGCTGGAACAACGGATCGAAGAGATGTTGCGCCGGCTGGACCTGGCCGACCGTCGCCACGAGCCGGCCGATCATCTGCCCGGCGGATACAAGCAGCGCCTGGCACTGGCGGCCGCCCTGCTGCATGAGCCGGATGTGCTGTTCCTCGATGAGCCTACCAGCGGCGTCGATCCGCTTGCGCGGCGGGAGTTCTGGAGCCGCATCACCGCCGAGGCATCCTCCGGTGTAACCGTCATCGTCACCACGCATTTCATGGAGGAGGCAGAGTACTGCGACCATCTGCTGATCCTCTCGCGCGGCCGGCCGCTGGCGCTCGGCACCCCCGGCGAGATCCGCAACATGGCACGTGACGATCAGCACCCTGACCCGACCATCGAGGATGCCTTCATCAAACTCGCCGAGGAGCCGCAGCGAAAGGAGGTGGAGCTTGCCTGAGCGGAGATCATCCACGGGCCAGCTTCGCGCTTCGCTCATGCGCACCGCGGGACTGTTGCACAAGGAGATTCTCCAGATCCGGCGCGACCCCAGCAGTATCGCGCTGGCGCTGGTGATGCCGATCATCCTCCTTCTGCTGTTCGGGTACGGCGTGACGTTCGGCGCGCGGAACATCGAGGTGGCAGTCGTGCTGGAATCGCGCGGCCAGGCCGCCAGGGACCTGATAGGCCGGCTGGAGGGATCGACGTATTTTCTCCCCACGCGCGTCGCCACGCTAAGCGAGGCAAGCGACATGCTCACGCGGCAGGAGGTATCGGCCATCCTCCATGTTCGCAGTGATTTCGACCAGCGGCTCTCGTCTACCGGCGAAGCCGAGGTGCAGCTTCTTCTCGATGGTGTCGATGCCAACCGCGCCCGCCTGATCTCCGGCTATGTCGCTGGGCTGGTATCCGAGTTCAACGGTGTCATGTTGCGGCAGGAAGGAGCCGGCCGGGATCCGCCCGTGGTGCAACTGCACACGCGACTTTGGTTCAATGAGGAACTAGACAGCCGCAGGACGCTGGTACCCGGGCTGATCTCGATGATCATGACCCTCACCGGCCTGCTGCTGACCGCACTGGTTCTCGTGCGGGAAAAGGAACGCGGTACGATGGAAGCGCTGCTGGTGACACCGGTAAGGGCCAACGAGATCATGATCGCCAAGCTGCTGCCGTATTTCCTGCTGGGATTCGCCGGCCTGGGAGTGACGGTTGCACTGGCGCGACTCCTGTTTGGCGTACCCATGCAGGGGTCGGTATCAACACTCCTGCTGCTGTCGGCACTGTTCATGCTGGCATCGCTGGGACTGGGCCTGCTGATCAGCTCCATCGCTCCCGGGCAAATGGTGGCTTCGCAGATCTCCGTGGTGATTGGGTTCCTGCCGGCGTTCTTCCTCTCCGGCCTGCTGTTTGACATCCGGGCCCAGCCCAGATGGACGCAGGTGATCAGCACCATCATCCCTACCACCTACTTCATCGACGCCAGCAAGACACTGTTCCTGGCCGGCGATGTATGGAGTGTTCTATGGAAAGACGCGGCCGTGCTGGCGGCGATGGCGGTGATACTGCTCACCATCGCCCGACTTAAGCTCAAGAAGCGGCTCGAATAGCCATGACCGCACCGACCGTCCATCCCGTCCAGATGCTCCTGCTTGCGATTGTCGCAAGCATGCGGCGGCTGCTTGCCCTGACCGCCAAGGAGATCCGCATGATCTTCAAGGATCCCCGTAGCCGTGTGACGGTCATCATCCCGCCGATCGTGCAGCTGATCGTCTTCGGTTACGCGGCCACCTTTGAGGTCAGCAATGTGCCGCTGGTAGTGGTCGACCAGAGCCGCTCGGAGGAATCGCGCTCCCTTATCGCCGCGTTTGAAAGCTCTGATGCGTTTGTGCGCATCGCCACTACTACCGACCTTGGCGAGATGCGCGAGCTGATCACCTCGCAAAAGGCACGGGCGGCGCTGCACATCGGGCCGACATTCGCCCGCGACCTTGCGGCCGGCGAGCCGGCAAACGTGCAGTTCATTGTCGATGCCCGCAGCAGCAACACCGCCGCTATCACCACCGGGTACGCCGCGAGGATCGTGACAAGCTTCAATGAACGCACAAGCGACCATCGCCCCGCCAACGTCTCCACTGCCCGGCCGCGCCAGGTGAGACTGATCGATCTCGCCTGGTTCAACGAGAATTACTTGAGCCGCTGGTTCTTCGTCCCGGCCATCGTGGTGCAACTGGTGCTGATCGAGGTGCTGCTGATCTGCACCCTCTCCGTGGCCCGCGAGCGCGAGCAGGGAACCTTCGACCAACTGCTGGTGGCGCCATACGCCACATGGGAACTACTGGCCGGCAAGGCTGCCCCGGGACTGCTGATCGGCCTGCCGCAGGCGGCCGTCGCGGGACTGATCGCGGTCTACTGGTTTGAAGTGCCGCTGCGCGGCTCGCTGGCGGCGCTGACAGTCGGCCTGCTGAGCTACATCACCTGCGCCGCGGGAGTTGGGCTGTTCATCTCATCGCTGGCCCGCACCATGCAGCAGGCACTTTTGGGCACGTTCCTGTTCATGATGCCGGCCTCCCTGCTGTCCGGGCTGGCCACTCCCATCGAAGATATGCCACGCTGGATCCAGTTGATCACCTACCTCAACCCGGCCCGCTACGCCCTAAGCATCGGCCGGGATGTTTTCCTGCGTGGCGCCGCGCTGGCCGATATCGTGGATGATCTGCTGCCCATGACCATCATCGGCGTAGTCTGCCTGGCACTGGCGGGTGTCATGTTCCGCCTGCGTTCCCAGTGAGGACAGCTACTTGCTGGCACTGGCGTCCGGCACGAACTTGAGACTTACCGAGTTGATGCAGTAGCGCTGCCCGGTGGGCTGTTCAGGAGCATCGTCGAATACATGCCCCAGGTGCGAGCCGCAGTTGGAGCAGATCACCTCAGTACGGATCATCCCGTGGCTGGTATCGCGCTGGAGCTTCACGCGATCCCCGGCCGCCGCCGCATAGAAGGATGGCCAGCCACAGCCGGAGTGAAATTTGGTGGTGGAATGGAACAGCTCTTGCCCGCAGGCGGCGCACAGGTACGTGCCGGGATCAAACTTGTCGGTGTACTCGCCGGTGAATGGCCGCTCGGTTCCTTTCTGTCGCAGCACGTAGTACTGCGCGGGTGTGAGGATCTTCTTCCACTGCTCTTCGGTGTAGTTTTTGGCGTCGGTCATGGTCATCCGTGTTGTAGGGCGAGTAGTCGCCGCTGGCTCACTGTCCCCGGCCAGCACACAAATGCCGGCCAGCAGCGCCACACATGCAGCTATCGCCATGTACCTCATGCGAAATTGAAGGCGGCGCAACCCCGCCTGACAAGCCGGTCACACAATCGAACCGTACCCGGCCGTCACTTGCCAACCGCGGCGGAGTGTGGATCATTCCGCGAAATCGGCGGACAGTTCGCCAACGTTAGATGTCCCAGGGAGTGTAGATGAGTTTCCTTGTTGGTGTAGATATCGGCGGCACGAGCGTAAAGTTGGGCCTGATCCAGTATGGCGAGACCTTCAAGGTCGTTAAACAGTCTTCCATCCCCACGCAGGCCGAAGACCCGGCCAATGTGCTGGTTGAGCGTATATCCAAAGCCGTTAAGGAACTCGTGGAGTCCGCCGGCAACCCCGCAGTGGAGGGCATCGGCGTAGGCTGCCCCGGTTTAGTCGATCCCTGGGCCGGCATCGTCCGCACCAGCCCCAATCTCAAGAACATGCCCGGGTTTGAGCTGCAGAAGACGCTATCGCAGTGCACCGGGCTTCCCGTCGCCGTGCAGAACGACGCCAATGCGGCCGTGCTTGGCGAATGGCTTTTCTCCCCCCACTCACGCAACGTGCGCAACATGGTGCTCATCACGCTGGGCACCGGCGTGGGCGGCGGCGTGGTCTGCGACTCGCACCTTCTGGTCGGGGCGGCCAACGCGGCCACCGAGCTTGGTCACGTGAAAGTGGAATACACCAATGGCGCCCTGTGCGCCTGCGGGAAGCGAGGATGCCTTGAGGCATACGCGGGACTTGCCGGGATCCGCCGCATCGCCAATGAGCTGATCGCAAGCGGCATCCCCACCACACTGAAGGCAGGAAACGGGCTGACGACCAAGGATATCGCCATCGCGGCAGGCGCCGGCGACGAGGTCGGCAAGCGAACCTTTTACGAGGTAGGCAAGTACCTTGGCCGGGGAATCGCGATATGCCTCGAAACATTCAACCCTGAAAAGGTTCTGCTGGGTGGCGGCGCGTCGGCCGCCATCGATTTCATGATGCCCGGCATCAATGCGGCACTGGACGAGTGCTCATCCTTCACTTTCATCAGGGAAATGTGCAAGATCGAGCGCTCAGCGTTCCCCGACGATATCAACGTGATTGGCGCGGCCGCGGTCTATCTCAACTCGCAGCGGAACTAGAGTTGTCTACTTTCTTGCTGCCACTGCTCTAGAGCCAGACCGAAAGCACAACAAAGATAGCCGCGCCAATATCAACATCGGCGCGGCTATCTGCTCTTGCGGCTGGGTGCTTTCAGCGAAGCTTAAGCGCATCCAGGAAGCTGCGACTGATCTCAAAGAGCAGTTCCTGGAAGTGGACCACCGGCGAGCCGGAATCAAACTCGGTGATGGTCAGCTCGTGGGTCGCGCTCTGTCCGCCGGCCGCCACTGTCCTGATGGTTACGCGGTGGGTCTTGCTGACTGCCGTATCCGGCATCTTCTCGATGAAGCGGCTGGCCCGCAGCGGCTTAAGCTCATCCAGCAGCTTCTTCACCTTGTCAGCATCAGCGCCCTCATTGCTG
Source organism: Planctomycetota bacterium (assembly GCA_029777755.1). Taxonomy (GTDB): domain Bacteria; phylum Planctomycetota; class Phycisphaerae; order Tepidisphaerales; family Tepidisphaeraceae; genus CAIQIQ01. The sequence goes on along the minus strand of JAKORQ010000065.1, from coordinate 112 downwards.
TCAGCAAACAGCCACGCTGGCGGAGCGGCCGGCTCTGTAGTGGCCTGGGTGGTCGCCTGCGTGGTGGCCGGGCCTGTCGCCGGCGCCGGGGGCCCCTGCAGCTCGGCCGCCT
>JAKORQ010000064.1 GCA_029777755.1 Planctomycetota bacterium | reverse complement strand
CTCCTGACAGTCTTACAGGAGATCCTTGAACCACTCGGCGGCGCCTTCCCAATCGACGGTTTCATCGAACGGCTTGCCGAGCTTTTCATATAGCCGACGCCGGCTCCGGCGATCATCCACGCAGATGCGGGCGGCGATCACCAGTACGTCCTCGGCCACTTCCAGCGGGACCACCACCGCGCCATCCCAGTCGCAGCCGACTATGTCACCAGGGCGTATCATGCAGCCGCCGCACGAGATGGGCACCTGAACCTCGTGCAACTCGGTGCGCCCGGGGATGATCGGTCGACCGACGGCGGCGCAGGCGACGGGAGACTTCTGGATGATCACCTCCTCGGTGTCGCGGCAGTAGCCCTCGGTGACGATGCCGACCGCACCGCGTGTCTGCATGTCCATGGAGTTGTTGGAGCCCCAGTAGCCGCACTCAGGCGCGCCGCCGGTGGAGGTGACGATCACGCAGCCGGGCTGGACGTGGGAATCGAGATTGGCACGCCATCCGCCCATCTCTCCCCATATGGCGTGCTGACGCAGGGCGTCGTCGCGGGAGAGGATCGGCATGGGCCTCTGGGTGGGCAGGACGCGCATAGTAACGGCCGGCCCGAAGAAGCGCATGCCCATCCACAGTGGGCGGATGCTGCGGTCCAGCAGGCAATGTCCGGCCCGGCCGACCGCATCCAGCCCGTCGACCACATCAGTGACCCGCAGATACCTCGAATAGCGCTTCGCCAACGCCCATGGATCAGGTAGCGACATAGGAAATGAACTCCTTCCCAAGTAAGCACACGTTTAGCTTCTGCCAGGGGGAAATGGAAGAGCCTGCCGGGGCTGACATTTATGTATTGTCTGGTTGACCATGCAGGCGCAGGGACGAGTCCGGCCGGAAAATGCCATCGGTAAGATGTTGTTATGCCTTGACTTAGGAGAGAGTATGGAAATCGTGCTTGACAATCCCGAAGTTCCGCGGTGAAACTCATCGCCCTTTGATAAACGGCAGAGGAGGGTGTTGTTGCCGGGTGGTAAGTGCGGTGAAAAGTGATCTGGCAGCAGCACTGGTGGTGATCTGCAACGTAGTAGTGCCAGGGTATTTCGGAAGATTAAATGGCATCAAAAGCAACCAAAGGTGGGAAGAATCTCGTTATCGTCGAATCGCCTGCCAAGGCGAAGACGATAAACAAGTACCTTGGTGACAACTTCGTTGTGAAGGCGTCCATGGGGCACGTGCGCGACCTGCCCCCCAAGGGGATGGGCGTCGACCTGAAGACTTTTGAGCCCCAGTACGAGATCCTCTCAAGCCGCTCCAAGGTCCTCACTGAGCTGAAGAAGCTGGCGAAGCAGGCCAGCGATGTCTATCTGGCAACCGACTTGGACCGAGAGGGAGAGGCCATCGCCTGGCATCTAAAAGAGGCGCTGCGGATCCCGGACCAGAACGCCAAGCGCGTGATCTTCAACGCCATCACCCGCAATGAGATCCGTAAGGCTTTCGAACGGCCACAACAGATCGACATCAATCGCGTGAATGCCCAGCAGGCCCGGCGGATACTGGATCGCATAGTCGGCTACGAGATTTCCCCCATCCTCTGGCGGAAGGTGGCCAAGGGATTGTCGGCGGGGAGGGTGCAGAGCGTGGCGGTGCGGCTGATCGTCGATCGCGAACGCGAGATCGCCGCGTTCGTGCCGACAGAGTACTGGACGATCGGCTCGATCTTCGCGGATGCGGTCGATGAGCAGGCGGCTGCGAAGCTGGCTGGCGCCTGGACGGATTTCCTCACTAATACTGATAACGGCGAGCGAACGAAACCCGAGAAGCAGAAGTGGCTGGCGGATCACCGGTCGTTCGGGGCGGAGTTGGTGGAGGTTGCCGGCGAGAAGCTGGACAAGGTCGGCAAGGATCGCGCACGTGAGCTGGCCCAGGCCTGCGGCTTTGAGGTGACGGCCGAGCAGGTTACTGAGGATCCTGAAGGCAAGGGTCCGGCGCGGTATTTGGTGAATCTGCAGGGTAAGGTGGCTGCCGCGCCTGAGTATCGCGTGAAGTCGGTGGAGAAGCGACGCACCTCCACGCGGCCGCATGCCCCGTTCATCACCAGCACCATGCAGCAGGCGGCATCCAGCCGGCTGGGCATGGGGGCGCAGCGCACGATGCGCATCGCCCAGGCGCTGTATGAATCCGGATACATCACCTACATGCGAACCGACTCGACGAACCTGTCGAGCGATGCGCTGCAGATGGTTCGCGGCTTCATCGCCGACAAGCTCGGCGAGAAGTATCTGCCGGAGAAACCGAACTTTTACGCCTCCTCCAACAAGAGCGCGCAGGAGGCGCACGAAGCGATTCGCCCTACCGATGTGAGTCTCACGCCGCGGGCGGCGGCCAGCAAGCTGTCGGCCGAGGAACTGAAGCTCTACACCCTTATCTGGAACAGGTTCGTGGCCTGCCAGATGAAGCCAGCGGAGTTTGACCAGACCACGGTGCTGATCAGCGCCCAGTCGCCGGCCGGCGAGGTGGTCTTCAAGGCGACCGGTCGCAAGCTGGTGTTCGACGGTTTCATGAAGGTGGCAGGAGTCACCAGCGAAGATCAGCTTCTGCCGGAACTGGAAGAGGGCAAGCGCGTATACCCGATCGAGATCACGCCCACGCAGCACTTCACGCAGCCGCCGCCAAGGTTTACCGAGGCGAGCCTGGTGAAGGAGCTGGAGCGACTTGGGATCGGCCGGCCGAGCACGTATGCGTCGATCATTTCGACGATCCAGGATCGCAAGTATGTCGAGCAGATCGATCGTCGGTTCCATGCCACGTTGCTGGGGATGGTGGTGACCGACAAGCTGCTCCAGGCCTTCCCGCAGATCATGGACGTGCAGTTCACGGCCGACATGGAGTCAAAGCTTGATAGCGTGGAGGCCGAGCACCTGGACTGGGTGAAGCTGCTGCGAGATTTTTACGGGCCATTCCACGAGAATGTGGAAGGGGCGCTTGGGAAGATCGAGCATGCCGGCGGCATGGATTCGCCGTACACCTGCGACAAGTGCGGCTCGAAGATGCTCTATCGCATCAGCTCGAACGGGTTTTTCCTTGCTTGCAGCAACAGCGATTGCAAGAACACCCAGCCGGTGGACGCGCAGGGTAAGCCGAAGATGCGCGAGGTATCGGAGTACAAGTGCCCCAAGTGCGGTCGGGAGATGATCAAGCGGCAGGGGCGCTTCGGCACCTTCCTGGGATGCAGTGGCTACGGCACCAAGGGAGACGATGGCCAGCCGGTTTGCAGCTTCATCGTCAGCCTGGACAAGGATGGCAATCCGCAGCCGCCGAAGTCTCCACCGCTGGAGACTGAGGTGAAGTGCCCCAAGTGCCAGAGCATGATGTACCTGCGCGATGGCAAGCGGGGGCCGTGGCTGTCGTGTTCGAAGTTTCCCAAGTGTCGCGGCATGATGATGCTCAGCAAGGTCGAGGGAGAGCAGCGTGAGAAGCTTGAGGCCATGGTGCCAAAGCTGAAGAAAGAGACGCAGAAGGGACTCGAGCTGGTCGCCAAGCTGCGCGGTGAGAGCCCGGCCGTCCAGCAGGCGGCCAAGGGCCAGACCATCGCCACCGACATCGATTGCCAGGAGTGCGGCAATCCCATGGTCATCCGCTACTCGAAGCGCGGGCCTTTCCTCGGCTGCTCGCATTACCCAAAGTGCAAGAATACCGCGGAAGTGCCGGCGCGCCTGCTGGAGGAACTGGGGATCAACGGCGAAGGCCAGCGAGGCGCGGCCGCGAGCGGGGAATCGGTCGATGAGGGTCTGCCTGACCTGACGCTGTAAAAAGATCGAGAAGTAAATTAGAGCAACCACCGTAGGTGGAGCGGGCGGTAAAGGTGATCCTCGACGAACGCGCACGACCAGAGCCTGGGAGTTCAGGAGACGCAGCAGCCAGGACAGCATTGACCTCTCGAAGCCGGTCAATGTGAATGCTGGTCGGGCAGACTTCTTCCGAATCGACGTCCCGCGGCTTGTGGACAAGCAGCTCCACGTGAAGTCGAGCAGCTCTAGACTAGAAAAACGCAAGAGCCCAGGCGCGATGTCTTGGGCTCTTGTAGTTTGCGTGGCTATCGATGGATCGGGTTAGGGTATGAGTTCCACGTAGTCACTTTGGCCGGGAGGGCAGGAGACACTCTGGAGTGCCGATGCCCTGACCATATCTCGCATGGATACCCACTGGGAATCGCCAGGCTTCTTGAGCTCACGCATGTAGGTAAGATCGACCGTGCGATTTTGCTCGAGGGCCTTCTTGGCTTCCTCCGAGTATCTCCAGAGATAGAGGGGGAAGGGGTTCTTGCCGCCCTGGCAACTGACGATCACGGCTCCCACGGCTATCTTGCCATCCGCGGTCTCGAACGGGGGCGCTTTGTTCACGTCATCGACAAACCACGTCTTCCCGTCATCGGTGGTGTAGTAGGCCCTGGTCTGGATTTCACCACGCGGCGTTCCCTTGAGCGTGCTGAACGACGTGTATATCGCGACGCCCACGAGAATAAGGGAAACAACGGTGATGAGAGGCTTCTGTTTGTTTACGAAGTTCCGGAAACTCACGAGGCTTCTCCTGTATTGCGAACCGGATTGTCACAGCCGGCTGAAAAGCGCAGGGCCGACGTGATGGATTCCATCACGCGGACCTGCGCTTAACCTGCCTGGGTCTAGTTGCTCCGGTTGAACAAAAGCTCGCGACGCTTCAGCTCACCGATGGCCTTGCTCTCGACGTGCCCGTCAGCATACAGCACGTTGATGCTGGTATTGTTCCGGTGGCGATAGCGCATCTGGCACTTCGTGGGGTTCTGGAAGTCCTTGTTGTACTGCTTGATGATCGAGATAGCAGTCGCCAGGTCGTTGCCGGTGTATGCAACGTCACCGACGGTGGGAGGCATGTCCAGGGGACCGGTGTACCAAGACGGCGGCGGATCGATGAAGTGATGGTTCCACCAGCCGGTGCCGTCCAGGTGGCGGGCTTCCGGCCAGGCGATACCAAAGCGATTCGGTTCATTGCTGTGCGGCACCTGCGGGCCGTCCCACACGATGGCCTTATCCGCGGCGTTCCTCACGGACTCCAGCGAGCGGCGCTTCACCATCACCGCGGTGTCGGCATCGGTATCAATGTGAACGACGATGCGCGGGTGGGCTGTGTAGTGATTGACGATACCCCAGTGTCCGCCGGGATAGGTCGGGTCACCACCGTTGTCGTCAATCCCAGTCATCCTGGGCGGGATGGCATCTGGACACTGGAAGACCTTCGCTGTCCAGACCTCCTGCGACCCGGATGGCTGGCTCAGCGGGGCGCCCAGGTAGCTGCCGATTCCCACGCACCAGTTGCCGCGCTCCCAGGTGGCGGGCAGCATGTGGTAATCATTGCTGTACATGAACATCGCCATGCCGATCTGCCGCAGGTTCGACGAGCACTGAAGCTGGAGCGCCGATTGCCTGGCCCTGGCCAGCGACGGCAACAGAATGGAGATCAGCAGCGCGATGATACCAATGACGACAAGGAGCTCGACGAGAGTGAAAGCTCGTGCCCCTTTTCCCGGAACCACACATTGACGTGTCATAGTCTCTCCTCTGGCTACAAACAAACAACTTTGAGCCGAGACTGGCTCCCTGTTTCCCTTCCACACACGGATGCGTGGATGAGAATGAGGCCGCGTTGTGGCACGGCCTCGCCCCGGCATCTCTCCTAGTTAACGTTTATCAATATCTCCCGGCGTTTCACTTCGCCGATCGCCTTGCTCTCAACGTGTCCGTCAGCATACAGCAGATTGATACTGGTATTGTCCCGGTGACGGAAACGCATCTGACACTTCCTGTAATCCTGCAAGTCCTTGTTGTACTGCTTGATGATGGCAATTGCGACAGCCAGGCTCGATCCGCTGGCATAGCCGTTCTCGCCGAGAGCGGGCGGCATGTCGAGGTCGCCGGTGTAGGACGCCGGCGGGGGATCGGCAAAGCGGTGACTCCACATGCCATTGCCATCAAGATGCCGATTGTCCGGATGTGCCATGCCCCACCTGTCAGCCTCATTGCTGACGAATGAGTTGGGGCCGTCCCAGACAATCGCCTTTTCAGCGGAGTTCTTGATGCTCTCAAGCGAGCGGAACTTTATCGGCTGTCCGGTGGCAGGATCGCCGTTGGGATCGGGATGAACGATCACGCGTGGATGGGGGGAGTAGTGGACAACCCTGCCCCAGTGGCCGCCGGGATAGGTCGGGTCATCGCCATTGTCGTCGATGCCGGTCATCTTGGGCGGCAGTGCCTCGGGGCACTGGAACACCTTTGCCGTCCAGGGCTCCTGGGAGTTTGCCGGTCGGCTCAGCGGGGCGCCAAGGTACGACCCTATCAGCACGGCCCAGTTGCCGGTTGATGGATCGGCCCATCCGTTGGGCAGCTTCTTGTAGTCCTGATTGTACATGTACATCGCCATGCCGATCTGCTTCAGCTGCGTGGCGCACTGCAGCTGGACCGCGACCTGTCGTGCCCTTGCCAGGGATGGCAGCAGAATTGATGAGCAGAGCGATAATTCCTATCACGACAAGTAGTTCGACTAGAGTGAATGCTCGCAGTTGGGACCCCGAACAATGACCTTGACGTTGCATACTCTCTCCTTTGGCCTGGACGTGATGGATTGAGCCTAAACAGCTACGCCGTCTTTGAACCTGAGTTCGATACCTCCGCGCGCAAAAGTCCACAGGTTGTCATCTAAAGCTGCGCCATCAAGGCCCGGCGCAGGTAGGCCAATCAGACATGCGAACTACTACCAGAAAGTATACCAAGCGGAAGGTTCCCTACAACTACAAAACGCAGTGGCTGCACGGGGACTGAAAAGTTTTCACCATCACCATGCTCGATTGGATATATGTGCACCCCTGCCACGGAAAGGCATTGAT
>JAKORQ010000573.1 GCA_029777755.1 Planctomycetota bacterium | reverse complement strand
TGGGGAGACGGCCGCGGAGAAATCCACTGAGCTGCTGCTGCACATGGGCATCGCTGTGTTCAGCGTGGCGATCCTGATCTGGCTCGCACTGGGCTGGCGCGAGTCGGGAATCGTCGCCGTCGCCATTCCCGCCACGCTCGCGCTGACGCTGCTCATTTTCTACCTCTATGGATTCACACTGAACCGCATCACGCTCTTCGCTCTGATTTTCAGTATCGGCATTCTCGTGGATGATGCCATTGTGGTGGTTGAAAACATCGTTAGACATTTTCACCTCCCGCAAAACAAGGGCCGGAACTGGTCCGCCATCGCGGTCGAAGCGGTGGGGGAAGTCGGCAATCCCACCATCCTTGCCACGTTCGCGGTGATCGCTGCGGTGCTGCAGATGGCCTTTGTGGGTGGGCTGATGGGGCCCTACATGCGCCCGATTCCGATCGGTGCGAGCGCGGCCATGTTCTGGTCGCTCCTTATCGCGTTTGTTGTCACGCCGTGGGCCTCGATCCGCATCCTGCGCCGGGGCAGAAAGTATGTAAAGCTCACGGAGGGGAAACCCACGGCCAAAGACCTCGAACATCATCAGGCCGGCGAGCATCCCGAGGACTTTTTCACGAAGCTCTACCGCCGGGTGATGGGGCCGCTGCTGCATCACGCCGGGTGGCGCTGGACGTTTCTCATTGGGATCGCGGTGCTGCTGCTGGGTTCCATGGCCATGGTTGGCCTCGGCTGGGTGAAGGTCAAAATGCTGCCGTTCGACAACAAGAGTGAGTTTCAGGTCATCCTGACCATGCCGGAGGGCTCCTCGCTGGAGCAGACCACCGCGGTGGCGCGGGAAATGGCGGCGGTGATCAGAACAGAGCCGGAAGTCACCGACTATCAGGTGTATGCCGGCGTCTCCTCACCCTACAATTTTAACGGACTCGTGCGTCATTACTTCATGCGCCGGGGGGCAAATATGGCGGACATCCAGGTGAATCTGACGCGCAAGCACGAGCGCGCCGCGCAGAGTCATGACATCGCCAAACGCA
>JAKORQ010000572.1 GCA_029777755.1 Planctomycetota bacterium | reverse complement strand
TTTCAATGAACTGGTCGCCGGTGCTGGCGGGCAACCCCCATGTATCGCCGGCGGCGATGGGCTACATCACCCTGACAGGTGAGCAGGAGGAGAAATGATTCGCAGTGCAAGGAAAACAGTTGGCAGGCGGACATTGCCATGTGGGCATTTGCATGAAGGAGAGCCACGAGTGAGCCGAAAGAGAGCGATGTGTGTGCGGATGGGAGCTGCGTTCCTGTCGGCGGTGATGTCGGTCCCGCTGTTCGCGGCCGACTTCACCATGCCGGATATTGCATGGAAGGGGCACAATACCATTGGCGCCAATTTCAACACTCCGCAGGGGCCTGAGGTTCCCTGGCGCATCACCATCCGAGCAAACGAATCGGACCGCTGCTACCTGCCGGGAAACCCGATCGAACTGAACATGACGTTTGAGGCGGCGGACTCGGCCGACAAGGCCATAGAGCTGTCCGGCACACTCCACTGGGTGTGGATCGGTGATGAGAAGTTCGACGAGACAGGTGGCGTGCGCTACACCAGTCTTGGCGTCGAGTCGGAACTGCCCCTGGAGAAGCTGACAATCGAGCCGGGCAAGCAGGTCACCAAGACCATCACCCGCCAGGCGCCTTCCGATCGCTATGGCGTTCTCGCCATGTTCCTCACCACCGGGGAGGGGGTCACCAAGTGGATCACGAATGTGGCCATCCTGCACCCGATCGCAAAGCAACAGATGCCCGATTCGCTGTTCTTCGGCGACGCCCGCGGGACGCGCACCTGGCAGCGAAAGATTGAGCTGGCGACTATGGCCAAGCTGGGCGTGAAGTGGACCCGCTGCGGCGAGAACATCGCGCGCATCATGGCGAAGCCTGGTGAATGGGACTGGAAGGAGTTTGACGAGGAGATCGAGGTCATCCGCGAATACGGGATGCTGGCGATGTACCTCGGCGGCGGTGTGCCCAAGTGGATGCGCAGCTATGGCGAACTGCCGTGGCCGCGGCCGCACACCACCAAGAAGGATCACACGCCGTCACCCGATCACTACGGGAACTTCGCCGAGTTCTTCACCCGCCTGATCGAGCGGTACAAGGATACCATCCGCGCCGTCAACGTCTGGAACGAGCCGTGGGAGGACGGTGGCATATCCGGGTGGGGCGGCACCGGTGCACACTATCGCAACCTCCAGCGGATGGCGAAGCTGGGCGTGATGCGTGCCGATCCCACGGTCATAGTCGGCGGCAATGACTCTGACATGAACTTCGTGGACAACATGCTCTCTGACCCGTCCTGGCAGAGCTACACCGACTTCATCACGGTGCACGGTGTCCGCGGGCCCGCGGGGGCACAGGTTCACCGCCTGGTACCTGACAACGTCCCGATCTGGAACACGGAGGTCTGGTATACCGCGCTAACCGACAGGAGCGTGCAGTGGATGGCTTTTGAGGCCGCACGCGGCGTGAAGAAGGTGAACGTGGTCGTCCTGAGCAACTTCTTCGCTGACGGCGCCGTGGCTGGCAGCTACTACCGGCCGAAGGATCCGGAAAGTGTGCCGGATCGTGTTCCGCAGCCGAATGCCGTGGGCTACAACACCGCCGCCCACATGCTGGAGGGGATGGCGCTTCCGCCGGAGCAACTCCGGCCGGATGCTCTGCCGTACCAGTTCCTGTTCACGCGGCAGCATCCCAGTACGCCTGAGGCCACCCACCAGGCGGTTCTCCTGATGTTTGGCCAGAGCATCGAGGTGCAGAGCTCCCCATGGTGGCAACTGAACGCCGGCAGCGATGCACGGGCGCGGGTTACGCTTCCTGAGGGTGTGACGGGCCTGTTTGACAAGTTCGGCAACCCGATCGATATCGGCGACGACCGCACGGCGGTCATCCCCTTCAACACCCAGCCTGTGTATGTTACCGCAGATTCCGTCGAGCCTCTGCGTCAGGTTGCCTCTACACTGGAGGTGCTGCGCTACGAGAAGCCCCTGCACATTGCGGTGCTTGACCCCACCTCGCCGCTGGACAGGGGAGCCGAGTTTACGGTTCGCGTGTTTAACCCCATGCCCTCGGGCGTCGTGGCTGATGTAACGCTTCAGGTCCCCGATGGATATTCCCTGGAGCCGGCCACCTTCAATACCGGCTCGATAGCGTCCGGCGGCACGTTTGAGACGAAGGTGAAGATCGCCGGTCCTGCAAAGCTGGCAGGCGGGAGATTGCCGCTGCGGATCGACGTCAGCACGCCGCTTGGCTCCTGGCATCACAGCGAGATGATGCAGGTGCGGCGTATCGCCCGCTTCACGCCAACCATGGACGGCGATCTGAATGACTGGATAGCCGCGGGCGTCGAGCCTGTGGTGGTGAAGGGATCCACTGGGTCTGACGAAATCGCGGCCGCCATGCCCTGGGAGGTATTGACCAACAGTCCCGACGCAGATGCCATGGGTCGATGGACGATGGCTTACGATGACAAGTTCCTGTACGTCGCGGCGCAGGTCCGCTCTGCCAAGCGACCTGACCTGCCCTGGGACCAGACTCGCGACGACTGGTATGAGCTGCATCCCGGCGGGTATGCCTACAAGCGTTCGCCCGGGTGGGCGTTCTCAGGTGAAAACCTGCAGCTCGCGCTGGATGTAGTGGAGAATCCAGAGGACTATATCTACCCGCCAGACGATCCACGCCATCGGCACTACCAGATGCGCAGGACTGACTACCTGCTGGGGTTCTACGAGACCCGGCAGGGCGGGACGCAGGCATGGATTTTCCGTCGGCCCGGCAGTCCGTTCCGTCACCGCTATCCCTTCAGCCCGATGAAGGGAATCGACCAGGGCGTGGCCACGGGCGTGAAGGTAGTGGTCGTGCGGGACGATGATGCGGGGCTGACGACATACGAGGTGGCGATCCCGCTGTCGCTGATGCCTGAGATTGATGCTTCTCCCGGCAGCACGATAGCCGGCGCGGAGGTGAAGCTTCCGTATGGTCGATGGAACGGGATCTTCAGCAGCCAGGGCCGTGGCGCCAACAAGGTTGACTTCTCCGCGTTCCAGCCGTACTGGATGACTGGCTACAGCACGGAGATCCCCTGGAAGTTTGAATAGCCCCTGGTAACGGGAAGAAGGTTGGATCATGGAGAAGTTGCGGATCGGGATGGTGGGCCTGCGATTTGGGCAGCACCTTATCGACAGCCAGATCGCCACTGGTGAAGGCTCGGCGTACTTTGAGCTTGCGGGTGTATGCGACCTGGATCGCGACAAGGCGCAGGCGGCGGCGAGCAAGTATAAGGTGCCAGTGTATGCGTCGCTTGATGAGATGCTCAAGGATGAGACCCTGAGCGTCATCGGGCTGTTCACGCCGCCGGGCGGACGCGCCAGGATGGTGCGGGCGGCCGTGCGTGCGGGAAAGCATGTGCTGACCACCAAACCGTTCGAGATTGATCCAGCCGAGGCGGCGGCCGCTTTGGAAGAAGCAAAGGCAGCGGGCAAAGTGGTGCACCTTAACTCACCTGCGCCGCTTTGCCCGCCTGACCTGGCGAAGTTCATCCAGTGGCAGCAGCAGTACTTGCTTGGCAGGGCGGTTTCGGCGGAGTTTTCCACCTCCGCCAGCTATCACGAACAGGCCGATGGCTCCTGGTACGATGACCCGGTGCGTTGCCCGGTGGCGCCGATCATGAGGCTGGGTATCTACGGCATCAACGACCTGGTGCGATTGCTTGGCATCGCCGAGACAGTGCAGGTGACGCATTCTCGCATTCGTACCGGCCGGCCGACTCCCGACAATGCCAGCATGGCCGTTCGCTTCCAGGGCGGGGCGATCGCCAATATCGTGGTCTCCTTTTGTATCGACGATGGTGCGCCGTACCGTGATTCGCTTCGCGTCAGCTATGAACGCGGCACGATCTACCGCAACTGCGGGCTGGTTGCCCATGATCCCTCGAGCGTGAGCATGGAACTGGTCATGCGGGATGGCAGCGGCTCGCGCATAGTGGAGCAGTGCACCGTGCCACGATGGCAGCGGAGCGGCGAGTACCAGTGGGAGGCGCTATATCGTGCCGTGCGCGGCGAGGCGCTGCCCGAGGAACTTGATGCCCGGCAGATCGTCGCTGGTGTGGCCGTCATCGCGGCCATGGCCAGGGCTGAGTCGAGCGGCCGCACGGAACCGGTCGTGATGCCGCAGATCAAGACGGAATGCCCTGCGACAGGCTGCCGTGGATAGACGTTGCAGGCGAGAGATCAAAGGTACCAGGCAATGACGATGCCGATAGGCGTAGCGCTGTACGGCGATAACGGCCATCAGGTGCACAATGAGCTGCCCCAGCAGCCGCGCGCAAGGTTGGTGGCGACGGCTGCATTTGATGCCAGCAAGCTGCCGTCAGGGCTCGCGACGGGGGATGTTCGTCATTACGACAGCCTCGATGACATCCTGCGCGACGAGCGCGTGGATCTTGTATGCCTCTGTTCTCCCCGGCGACGTGGCCAGGCGGCCGACGCCATGCGCTGCCTGCAGGCAGGCAAGCATGTCTACGCCGAGAAACCATGCGCGATGACCGAGAAGGAGCTCGATGCGCTGATCGATACGGCCAATCGCACGGGAAAGCGCTTCCACGAGATGGCCGGTACAGCCTTTGAACAGCCATATTTCGCGATGCGCCAGGTTGTGCAATCGGGCGTGATCGGGACGGTTGTGCAGGTGCTTGCGCAAAAGTCATATCCATATCACGATGCCCGGCCGCAGGATGAGGAAGTCGATGGCGGGCTGATCCTGCAGAATGGCGTGCATGCCCTGCGCATGGTCGAGCATGTTGCAGGTGTCCGGATTACGGGAATCTCGGCAGTGCAGACAAAGCTGGGCAACCCGTGCGAGGGCGAGCTTCACATGGCCACCACGATGATGATGCGGTTGGCCAACGGCGGCGTTGCCTGCGCCATCGCCAATTACCTCAATCCGCGCGGCTTTGGCATCTGGGGCAACGAGACCCTGCGCATCTTCGGTACGCTCGGGATGGTTGAGGCCACCGATGGCGGCACACGCACGCGGCTGGTGGTGGGATCGGAAGATCGCGGGCCGCTGGACACGTCGGCCAACGCCCCCACATACCTGTCGCGCCTGCTGGCCTCACTGACCGGTGGACCTCCAATGCCACTGAGCCTTGAAGAGGAACTTAGCCCGACCAGGTGGGTCATTCGCGCAAGGGAATCTGCGCGCAGCCCGGCCATTTAATGCAAAACCGCCGCCTTGCCTCCTGCCCGCTGCGTAGTACATTAGTCGCACTTTGTTCGCCGATCGGCGATACGCCCGCGTAGCTCAGTTGGATAGAGCATCGGTTTCCTAAACCGGAGGTCACAGGTTCGAATCCTGTCGCGGGTACTTTGGGCTTGTATAGGGGGCATCACGCTTCCTCTGCCCCCGCACACGGCATGAAGATAAGGCATCCATTAGCAATCAGGTCGGCGGCTTTCATCCTTAGCCTCTGGCTGCGCGGTTGGATGTCGATGTCGCCGGTGCGCGAGGAGTACGAGGATCCCACCATACACCCGCGCCGTACCGGGGGACTCCGCAACCTGTATATCTTCTGGCATGAGACATTGGTTTCGATGGCCGGCTGCTATGCCAGGTACAACATTCCCGTGCTCATCAGCCAGCATCGCGATGGCGAGCTGATCACCCAGATCATTCGCTGCCTGGGAAGTGGAGCCATCAGAGGGTCCAGCACACGTGGCGGGGATCGTGCGCTGCGCCAGATGATCGAGCAGTCGCGCCTGTCACACCTGGCGGTCACGCCGGACGGACCGCGCGGCCCGCGCAGGAAGATGCAGATGGGACCGGTTTATCTCGCTTCGCGGGCGGGGGTTCGCATCGTGCCGCTGGGACTCGCGGCCAAGGGAGCATGGCGGGCCAATAGCTGGGATCGGCTCGCCATTCCCAAGCCATTCATGCCCATATATGTCTGCTGCGGTACGCCCATAACTGTTCCCGCTGACCTGTCGCGCAGCGAGTTGGAGCAGTATCGGGTCCTGTGCGAGCGGAGTCTTAACGAGACGCAGCAACGAGCCGAAGCAAAGGCTGGCGAAGTCCAGGTGGTTCCCGCCAGCTAGGCCCGTGGCCGGGCTTTATTCGCCCCTGGCCACCTTGCCGACGCGGTGGTCGAACTGGTACATGCCGCCGATGGAGTTGTGGATCTTCTCGACCATGCGGGCGTATTCTTCGGCCCACTTTTCTTCCTCCACCTGCTCCTTCACGAACCACTGGAGCATCTCCACCGTGGCCGGGTCGTTGACCTTCTGGGCGGTGGCGAGGCACTCGTAGATGCCGGCGGTATTCGCCTGCTCATGGGCGAGGGCGGCGTTGAAGGCTTCCACGGCCGAGCCGTAGTCGATCTTGGGGGCGGCCACCGCAGGGATGATGGGGTTGCCGCCGCGATCGAGAATGTAATCCACCAGGCGCATAGCGTGAGTGCGTTCCTCGCTCGACTGCTTGCGGAACCAGGCCGCGAACCCCTTGTACAGTTCCTTGTCGAAGTAGATGGCCATGCCCAGGTAGACCATCTCCGCGTCAAATTCCTTCACGAGTTGCCGATTGAGGACAGCCTCAACGTCCTTGTGCAGTGCCATGCGCTATGTCTCCAAGTGTAAACGATTCGATAAAGCAGTCGCGTGAACGGTCAACGCAGAGCCTGCTATCAATGGTAGGCAGCGATCCTTCGGTTAGTGAGCAAACAAAGACGCTACCTGCTCGATTTCGGTCTGGGAAAGCTTGCCGGAAGGACAGCGGCCCACGACAAACAGCGTGGCATCGGGCAGCGGGCGAATTGCGGTGCGATAGTCATTCTTGGTGCTGCAGGCGGCTACGGCTTCAGGGGAGATTCGGCCAGTGGGGAACACGAATACCGACATTGTTTGCTGGTTTCGCGTGTAAAAG
>JAKORQ010000571.1 GCA_029777755.1 Planctomycetota bacterium | reverse complement strand
GCTGCTCCGTGATCTTCTGGTAAAAATCCGCCATCGAACATTCCTCCTTATGATACAACCAGTACTAGACTAGGATAGAAAGTACTCCGTCCCACAGTACGGGCACTTGATCACGCCTTTGCCCGCCAGGGACAGCTCGCCGCCGCAGTTCCGGCAGTTCTCAAGCTCACGCAGTGATGCGGCTTCCGCCGAGTACAGCATGCCGTCATCCCAGTTAATGTACCCGCTGAATACACCCAGACCGACCAGCCGATAGATCATATCCTGCACCGCCGGCATATCGGATTGCAGCTCGATGATCACATCGGAGATGTTGACCTGGCCGCGCGTCTTCACCATGTCGAGGATCTTACGCTGGTTGGCCGCGGCAGCCTGCTCAGCGACCTCCTTGCGTCCTCGCGTCAACGCGACGACACCCCCAGCGGCCAGCGGCCCCACCAGCACCACGAAAAGCAGTATGAGGCCCAGCGCCCGCCCGCCGCCTGACATTGCGCCTTCTGATAATAACCAGACAACACCAACCAACCCCACGACAATCGCCGCGGCAATGAGGATGATGCCAACTGTGCGCGTCATATGAGCTCCCGTCTCTACCAAGGATTAGACACTGAGAATAGGGTAGCGTCGCCGCCGGTCTTTATCCGAAACCGGCACCACCGCCGCCGCCGCCACCACCGCCGCTGAAGCCGCCACCGCTGAACCCACCGCCGCTGAAGCCACCACCACTCCCGCCGCTAGATGAAGGCTGGCTGCGGAAGGTGTTCGCAGTGCTGTTCAGCATGGTCGCCAGCCCAGCCGACATACTGCTCAGGCTGCCAGCGAGGTTCTGACTCATCGAGTCCAGCGAGGGCGCCGGGCGTACGGCATCACCGCGCATATCAGGCGGACCTGCACTGCCAGCAGGCGCACCCACACGGCCACGAGTCGTGCCAGTCGATGTACCGTAGTAACCGCGCTGGCCGTACGGCACGCCAACCGGGTAATACCACCGCGGGATGGGCGTACCAGGCACGCGCGAGAACTTGTTGAGCCAGGTCCGCTCAAGGCCCAGAGCAATGGCGTACGGAAGGTACTTGTCGAACTGATCTGTGACCTCCTGCAGATCCGTGTACTGCTCGGCGTGCTCCAGATACGTCTTGAAGGCTCGCCACTTGGCGGCCTCATCCGCGCCCTTCTGAGTTTTCACCGGCATCGCCTGGCTCACGATAAGCATCACCACCGATACTACACCCAGGGACACAAACGGGCACAGCGCCGCATCGGCCATACCGGTGAGCGCAGCACCAGCAAAGAACGCGCCGCCGACCGCGATCACCAGCCCACCAGCGCCCAGTGTCATCCACCGGCTGCGCACCGACTTCGGATTATCCGGGAACAGCCCCTGCTTGACCGCTGCCGCGTAAAGCTGATTTTGCAGCGTCGGGATAGCCGTGTAGAACTTGTTCTGCAGGTCCTCAAGCTCTACCTGATCCCGGCGGCCAAACATCTTCTTGATCAACGTCTTCTCATACGGTTGCAGATCCTGCTCGTTCTCAGGGATGCGGTGGAAGACGAAGTTCTTTGTCGTCGTGAGGCCCAGGAACCCCACTTCCTCGACCTCCTGCATATGGATCACATCACGGCGTGCCAGATCGACAAGCGTTGCGATGATGTCCTGCATGTCGGCCTGCTCGTCGAGCAGCGTGCCGACCACGCCGGGGCGCAGATCAGAGGGTGGTTCAGAGAGATACTCCGGCACTGGCCCGGCCTTCGGGTCGCGCCCACGTGTCACCCAGAGCATATACACGCCAAAGAGCCCACCGCCAAGCAGCAGAATGGAGACCACCCCCAGCCCCAGGTTGAGCACAGGCCGCACCCTGTCGTTCCACGTTTGCTCACGCTCGTATGCAGCCTGCCAGGAGGGCTTCTCAGAGGGGATGAAGCCGTGTGGGAAGCGCACG
>JAKORQ010000570.1 GCA_029777755.1 Planctomycetota bacterium | reverse complement strand
GGATGATCCCGCCGGCAAACATCGCGGCAATCGATTCATTCATGATGAAGGCGTACAGAATGAACAACCCGCTCGGTGGAATGATCGAAACGATTACCGCGGAGGCGGCAATCACCGCCGAGGAATAGCGCTTGGAGTAGCCCTGCTCCTGCATCGCCGGAATCAGCAGCGACCCGAGTGCTGAGGCATCGGCCACGGCTGAGCCGCACCCGCCGGCCAGCATCACCGACGAACAGACCGAAACATGCGCCAACCCGCCGCGCAGATGGCCGACAAAAGAATTGGCGAACTCGGCCATGCGTCGGGTCACGCCGCCATGCGTCATCATCTCGCCGGCGAGGATGAAGAACGGCAGCGCCATCAGGGGGAAGCTGTCGATGCCGGAATACAGGCGCTGCATCAGCAGGTTCAGGAAGACCGTCTTGCCCTCCAGCCACAGGGCGATGCCCGGCGCCGCCAGCATGAGATAAAACATCGGGACGCTGAACACCAGCATGCCGAGAAACAACCAGAGAAACAGAAGTGCCATGATCTGAAATCCTCTTAATAGCCTAATCGGCGCGCGCGGCAAAGGTGTGTGCCGGGGGTGGGACACTCATGCCGACAAGCCCGGCAAGCAGGCGCAGGAGGTTCTCCAGCGCGCACAGGATGGTCATCCCGAAGCTCACCGGAACGACCATGTAGACGTATCCCATCGTGATTTGCAGCGCCTGGCTGCTGCTTCCCATGCCGCGCTCAACGAGGCCCAGCGAAAGCCACAGGCACACACTGAGAACGGTCAGCGACAGGAGTTCGATCAGGATCTTCAGAATCTTCCCAGCCGCCGTATGCGCCCAGGGCGCCACGGCAAACTCCACGGCGATGTTCATGCCTTTCTTGTGCCCGGTCGGGAAGAACAGGAAGGTCATCCAGACCATCAGATTGCGCGCCACTTCCTCGGTCCAGTGGAAGCTGTAGTTGAAGCCATAGCGCATCACCACGTGGATGGTCACGACAGTCGTCATGATGGCCAGCGCCACCGTTGCGATTTTCCCGGCAAGCCCGGTGGTCAGTGTGTTGAAGCGGTCGAGACCGCCAATGACAGAGATCACCATGCCCGTGCCTCCGGCTTGACGGGGTGGATACTGCAAACACGCTTCATTGCATGCCTCCTAAACAAGATAACTCTCCTTCAGGCGGCCGCTCAGTGGCGGCCGGTACACGTGCCGCTCAAGCCAGTTCGATGATCTCGAGACCGAGATAGCGGGCGATCTGGCGCAACACGGGACGATGATCGCCGTAGGTCAATGAGCAGTGATGTTCCATTCCGACATCGAGCAGGCGCTGACGGAACACG
>JAKORQ010000569.1 GCA_029777755.1 Planctomycetota bacterium | reverse complement strand
AGTTTGGCTTCCTGCTCGATGCGCTCTCTTACGGCGCGCCGCCGCATGGTGGCCTGGCGTTTGGCATCGACCGACTGGTGATGCTGCTGCGCGGCATCAACAACATCCGCGACGTCATCGCCTTCCCGAAGACGCAGAGCGGCGCCGACCTGATGTGCGGCGCTCCCAGCACCATCGACGAGAAGCAACTGCGCGAGGCCAACATCCGCGTGGCGCTCCCGCCGGAAGCGGCGAAGAAGTAGTCGGGCTGACTGGACATGAGATAAGCAGAGCCGCACAGAAGCGCGGCTCTGCTTGTTTTTTCCCACACTCCATAAAACGGGGACGTAAATAGTATTCTTGTTCTCACAAAAACGGGGACGTAAGTAGTTTCCTCGCGGGAGGTAAGGTGATCCTCCACGAAACAACTCGCCAACGCTGGAAACTATTTACGTCCCCGTTTTTGAAGTTCGTCCCCATTTTGGAAGTTCGGCGGAGGACCGCTCGCTCCAACTACGGTGGAACCGCACTAATCGGCAGAAGTCTACCGGAAATGGAAGCACATTGATCGGCATCGAGAGGTCAGCGCTTGCTTCGTTACTTCGTCGCTTCGTGGTGAGAAAGGGTGTGCACTTCCTGGTTGGTTTGGCCCTGATCGTGGATGTTCGCCGAAGATCACGGCCGTGGTCCGAAGCGCCAGGGGAACAGATATCCGCAATGGGGGCACCAGGGGGCTTGGTCGGTGTGAAGCTTCAGGCATCCGGGGCAGACGATCCACTTGGAGAGACTGCGCCAGATCTCATCCAGCTCGGTTTCCTGCTGGTATGTGAGATCGGTGATGCTCATGCCGAGGCTGGCCAGCTCGTTTGTCATGCGCGCCTCGGCTACGCGGCGATAGCGGCGCAGCGTGCCGCCTTTCTGGGCGGCGTTCATTGTGTAGTACCCGAAGGGAACGTAGCCGATCGCCCCCAGCAGCTCGTACCCGGTCAGGGCGGTTCCCACGATGGTGGCAGTGCCAAAGGCAAAGAGGATCACCAGGTTGCGATAGAACCGCCGGCTGATGCACGAGTAACACACCGGCACGAAGCAGTCACCGTGCAGCTGGCGGTTCGAGCGGCCGCCCATGTGCAGGTTCACCATGCGGACGCTATCGGCGCCCTGGCAACAGGCGCACTTGCCCGGGAATATCAGGAGTCTTCGCGTCCGCGTTTCCGCGTCCAGGCGGGTGATCTGCGTGTCCGGCGGAATGAACCCCTCGGTGCGATCGGGAAGCACCGCCCGCAACCAGGGATGGGCCGCAAAGCTGGCGGCCGGTCCCACCCCGATGATGCTGCCCAGGTCCAGCGTCTTGACTGGCGCGCCGGACGGATTGGGCGCATTGCGCATGATCAGCTTCTTTTGCGCCACCTGCGACCAGACGATTCGCTGTGCCCGTGGCTCGCCCTCGACATACCCTATCTGCCCATCGGGCAGGGCCACCTCGGTCCAGGAGATGTACTGAGCGTTGGACATCTCGCCGCAGGCGACGATCTGCCCGTCCCTGGCGATGATCCCCGGCTCGGTATCCAGGTCGCGGACTGAGCGAATCTTCATGTCGCCGCCGACCACATACGCCAGCGACATCGGCTCGGTGCGGGTGGCGGTTTCGCCGCGGATGTGGCCCACGCGGCCATCAGGGAGGCGTACCTCTACCCATGCTCGACGAAAGGTTGCCTGACCTAGCCACACCCTGTCCCCGTGACGCAGGTCGGCTATTACAGGGGATGACCCCTCCGGGCGTTCCCGGACGAGTACTCGCTCTGTAACAATGTTACCTTCCATGGATACCTCGGCGGCGGGAGGAGAATTGACTTAGACCCGCGTCGTCTCGACGCCTGCCCCGCCCGCTCGTCTTGGCATCCGATGGTACTTGCCGGCCGCTATTGTTCAAGCTGCCGGCGGTTGGTTGCCCACGGATTCAGGGATTCGCGCAAACCATGCTGCCGCAAAGCTCTAGAGATTACCCCTTGCGCTTGCGAGCGGCGCGTCGGCAGCGGCCGACGGTGTTGAAGTCTGACTTGGAGTAGCTGCCGCCTCCGCCACCAGCGCCCTGCCCGGACATCTGGTTTGTTCTATTGGGATGGTCATCCTTGCCGAAGGCGCCGGCCACCGGGCCTTTCTCCCGTTCCTGGTCGCGACCGGCGGCACGGCTTGCCCGATTGGCCAGTGAGTTGTGCTGACGCTGACTGCTGTTGGATCCCGCTGCCATGTGGTTGCTCCCCCGAAGAAACGAAAAGAAGATCAACCGGTGTCCGGCCCCCGTGGCGAGCACTTCAAAATCCAGCCCAAAGGGACACCGGAGTCTCTTCTGAAACCTGAGCATAGGGGACGTTTGACGCCCTGGAAACCAGCGCCGGCCGTAGCATATTGCTCGT
Source organism: Planctomycetota bacterium (assembly GCA_029777755.1). Classification (GTDB taxonomy): domain Bacteria; phylum Planctomycetota; class Phycisphaerae; order Tepidisphaerales; family Tepidisphaeraceae; genus CAIQIQ01. The sequence goes on along the minus strand of JAKORQ010000569.1, from coordinate 3,301 downwards.
ACTGACCCGGTGAATTGAGGCGATCCGGTGCTGCTGGGCCCGCAATTTGCAGCGATCTCAGCGGGAGGGCAATGAGATGACGGAACGTCGCACCCGTTCATCGTTTGCCGGCAGGTCGTTGCTGGAGTTGCTCCTCGTGATCGTAATACTCGGTGCGCTCGCCGGTATTTGCATCGCGGCAATGGGCGCGTACAGCAGCGGGGCTCGCGAAAGCGCCCTGCGAAACGATATAAGGCATCTGCGGACGCAGATAACCCTGTATCAGCTCCAGCATGCGAATCGGCCGCCGGAAGGGGATCGCCTGGTCGAGATGCTGACCAGCAGGACGACCGCAGAGGGAGAGATTGACGTCGCAGGCGCCGCCCTCGGGCCGTATCTCCATGAGTTTCCTGCAAATCCGTTCAACAGGAGCCGCACCGTCAGGAGCATTTCCCCTGACCAGGAGTTTGCTCCCGACGACAGCGAGTATGGTTGGATTTACCAGAGCGATGGAAGCTCTTTCAGGATCGCCGTGAACACCACGAAGCGCGACTCCTCCGGCGTCCTGTACTTCAGTTATTGAGCAGGGGTGTGCCGACCGGTCCGCCGGGCTACATCGGCGAGCGTCTCGAGGTCATCAGACTCCTGGAATCTAAGCGGAGGCTCACTTGCTGCGTGCTCTGCCCGAACCCCGGGATGCTGATGGATACGCTCGATACGATCGACTCGGCCGCTGGCATCCCATTCCGGCGCGTTCCGCTCAATCGGCTTCTCATCAGCTCGTTTGCTGGACTTCTTGGGGCTACGTTTCCGCACATCCCACCTCCAACCAAACCATATGCAACCGGCCGCCGCAAAACAACGCGAAAGTGGCCGACGGAAGGTCACCGGATGGCGTAAACGTTTTTATTTTCGCGGCTTACAGGCAGGTCAGCCGTCCTTCTGGATGCCCAGGTCAGTGGTCGTGAAGAGGGCCTCAAACTTGAGCCCGGCCGACTCGATGGCCTCACGGCCGCCTTCTTCACGATCGATAACCACGATCACCTTGAGCACTTCCAGCCCGGCTTCCCTGATCGACTTGGCAGCCTCGATCACCTGTCCGCCGGAGGTGACGATATCCTCGATCAGCACCACCTTTTCGCCGGCGTTGTAGACACCTTCGATCTGCTTGGCCGAGCCGTATTCCTTCTTCTGGTTGCGGATGAAGATGCAGGGCTTGTTGCACTGCATGGCGGCGGAGGCGGCCAGCGGGACAGCGCCCAGCTCCGGGCCGGCCAGGCGATCGCACTCGGCCGGCACTCGCTGGGCAATTATCTTGCCCAGTTCCAGCAGGCAGTCCGGCTGCGTCTCGAAGCGATACTTGTCCAGGTAGTAGTTGCTTTTCCGGCCACTGCGGAGGATGAACTCCCCACGCAGCAAAGCGACTTCAGCAATACGGGCGGCAAGCTGTTCTCGTGTCATTGGCTTCCTTTCGCGCGGGATTTGACGAGAAACGGCGGGCAGCGTCAAGGCTGGTATCCGTGACCTGCTGCGGAATCCGTCTTTCTCCGCCATTGGGAGGGAGAAATGCCGGTGTGCGACTTGAACTGCCGCGAGAAGAAAAAAACGCTGGAGTAGCGCAGGGCGCGGGCGATTGCCTCGATGCTCAAGCTGGTCTCGCGCAGCAGGGTTTGGGCACGCTCAACGCGGCAGGAGACGATGAACTCACGCGGCGATTGGCCGATTACTTCCCGGAACACGCGGGAGAAATGATCGCTGCAGTACCCGGCTTCTTCGGCCAATTCGGCAACTGACCAGTTGCGGGACGGATCCTCTCGAATGCGCTGGGCAATGGCCCGAGACACGCGATAGTGGTGAAGATCGGTTCCCGAGCGAGCCTCCTGGGAAGTGGCGGGCCGCTCGAGATCCATGAGGACGCCCCGAAGCAGTTGCAGTGCCACCGTCCTCTCATGCTCGGTCCCTCGCGAAAGTTCATTGATGCGGGACGTGATGCTCTGCAGGTAGGTGAGGTCTGACACGTAGCGGATGATCGAGGGAACGTCGCATCTTTCGCCGGTGGTGATGTCGGTTAGGTCAAAATGAATGTAGTTGACGCCCAGGCGGTCGGCAGTGTCCTGCTCGGCGTCGTAGCGGTGCCCGGGACGCATCCACACGCAGAACCCCGGATGCAGGGCGAACTGCTGATCGTCGATACGGATCTGGCCTTTGCCGGCCCAGACAAGCCATAAGTCGAAATCCTGCAACCTGCGCCACCATGGTTCACCCAGGCTCCAGCCCGGCTCACATCGCACGCGCCCGCACGATCCAAGGTGCAGCTTGAGGTTGTCCCAATCAAGAGCCATCACCTGCATTGTATCGGATAAATGCAAAAGAAACTCGGCTGAATAGATGGATTGGGCGCGTGCGGGGCGAAATGATGTTCTGTCGTGTGAAGAGGACAGATGCCACATGAGCCAGATGAGAGAAAGGAATACCGTGACAGTTATCGGCAATAAAAGGTTTACCTGGGATGTGGAGCCGCATGATCCCCGGCTCTATACACCCGCCGAGATCGCCACGCCCGTGCATGGCCTGGAGGCTATCGATGATGAGGTGATCCGCCGGTATAACGAGGATGGCTTCATCGCCATCGAGGACGCCTTCACGCCTGAGGAAGTCGAGTCGGCAAGGCAGGGGATCCTGGACCTGGTGGCAGGCCGCGTGCCGAAGTTTGACTGCATCGAGTTTGAGGCGCATGCAAAGGAAAAGGTTGAACAGCTGCAGCCGGAGGAGCGCCAGGACTATGTCCGCAAGCTCATGTCCTTCGTGAAGCACGAGCAGCGACTCAGGGCCATCGCGCATCATCCCAAGCTAATCTCCGTGCTCGAATGCATCCTTGGCGTGAAGCCGGAACTGTTCCAGGACATGGCGCTTCTCAAGCCGCCGATGGGCCGCGAGAAGCCGTGGCACCAGGACAATGCCTACTTTGACATCCCGCTGGATACGCACATCGTGGGCGTCTGGATTGCACTGGATGAGGTTGCCGTCGAGAATGGCTGCATGCATCTGCTTAAGGGCGGGCACCGCATTGGCCCGATACCGCATTTCCAGATTCGCGACTGGCAGTTGTGTGATCGTGAGATGCTCGGCCGGCCTGCCGTCGCTGTGCCGCTGCGTCCCGGCGGGTGCCTGATCTTCAATGGGATGCTGCCCCACGGTACGCCGCGCAACAACACCAATCAGCGCCGCCGGGCGATCCAGTATCACTACTGCCCGGCCGGAGTGCGGAAGGTGGATCCCGAGGTGCGCCTGGGAGCGTTTGGTTCCGAAGGCAAGGATGTCT
>JAKORQ010000568.1 GCA_029777755.1 Planctomycetota bacterium | reverse complement strand
GGGTACGCCGGCACGGGTGATCAGGAACGCAAACAGGCCGGCATTGGCGATGATGAACATGATCACCGCTGAAGAGAGCACCGAGCGGCGCAGGACCGCATACAGATCCTGGATCTTGATCTCGCGGTAGATCAACAGGCCAACGATCAGCGCATACAGCACCGCCACGGCCGACGCCTCAGTGGGCGTAAAAACACCGCCGTATATACCGCCCAGCACGATGACCGGCATCAGGAGCGCCCATGCCGCCTGGCGGGTAGCCGCGAAGAATCCCAGCCTCCCGTCGCCGTCGTGCTTGCCCCAGCCGCGCCACTTGCAGTAGAGCCAGACAAACAGCATCAGCGCCCCGCTGATCAGCACACCCGGGCCAAAGCCGGCAATGAACAGCTCGCCGATCGAGACCTCGGCGCTCACGCCATACAGGATCATCGGGATGGAAGGTGGAATGATCACGCCCAGCTCCGCGCTGGTCGCCTGCAGCGCAGCGGCCCATGTGGTCGGGTAGCCGTGCTTGATCAGGGCCGGTATCAGGATGGCGCCGATGGCGAACGTGGTGGCGACAGACGAGCCTGAGACGGCGGCGAAGATCATGCAGGTCAGCACGCAGGTCATCGGCAGGCCGCCCTGAACGCCGCCCACGATGCTCTTGGCAAACTCCACCAGCCTGCGCGAAATACCGCCTGTTTCCATCAGGTTGCCGGCCAGGATGAAGAATGGAATGGCCGCGAGCGGAAACTTGTTGATGCTGTTGAACATCTCCTTGGCGGAGATGAGCATGTTCGCATTGGTGATCTGAATGCCGACAATCGAGGCCAACCCGATCGACACCGCCACCGAGACGCTGAGCGCGAAGCCCAGGATCATCGTGATGAGCATCGCGCTGGTCATTGGGCTGTCTCCAGTTCCATGCGCCGGGGATCCAGGTAATTGGCAATGATGCCGATGATGGCGAACACGGCGCCCACCGGCATCGCGATATAGGCCCAGAACATGGAAAGCGCCTCGAGTCCCGCCATGGTCTGCACGCTGCCGCGCACCGCATAGTCATAGCCCCACCAGAGTACGATGAGCATCAGCACCAGCGCCGCCAGCGCCACCACGGCATCGAGAATGCGCTTGAGCTGATCGGGTACGGCCCGATAGAGGGCGTCCACGCTGACCATCGCGCCCTGCCGGAACGCCATGGGAATGCCGAGGAACACCATCCAGATCAAACTGAAGCGGATCAGCACCTCACTCCACTCGGCAGGCTGCTCCAGCACGAACCGGGTGACGATCTGGAATACAGCCAGCCCCGAAGCCACCGCGAGCATCAGGCAAGCCAAGGCCATGGCAATGCCCGATGTCCAGCGCTCCAACCGCAGGAAGCGTTCTTTCATGGACACGCCTGAAAGCCAGGTACCAGAACTATTTGTAGTTGCGGATCTTGTCGAGGTTGGCCTTGCCGAAATCCTTCTCGAACTGCGCGTTGACGCTCGACAGCGCGGAGGCGAACTTGGCCTTGTCGAGGTTGTCGATCACGGTCATGC
>JAKORQ010000063.1 GCA_029777755.1 Planctomycetota bacterium | reverse complement strand
GACGTAGTAGAAGCTGTAGTAGCTGAAGCGGGTATTCTCGTTCAGGTTGGCCGAGGCGAGATAGTTGATGGCGGCCTGCACTTCCGGGGCATCGGTTCGATCCATCAGGTAGAGGTTCAACACGCCGACTCCCGTCATGGCAGGCGAAGCTTTGCTCCATGGCTGATAGGCGAACGCCTTCTCATCCTTCTTGTAGCAACGGAGGACGTAGTCGGCGGCACGGTCGATAGCCTCTCGCTTAACTGAAATCCCGATGTTGTTGCAGGAACGCAATGCCAGCGCATTCCATCCGGAAAGGGACAGGTCACTGTCTACCGATCCCGGTTCGTAGCGCCAGCCTCCGGCGTGATTTCCGTCCTTGCCCACATCCTGAGCTTTAAGGATCACCGCAACCGCAGAGACCAGGATCTTCCTTATCCGCTCGCGACGGACTGGGTCCGGCTCCACGCCATACGCCTCGGCCAGCGTGAGCGTGATGATCCCCTGCCCATACATGCGGCTGCCGTCGACCTTGCCAACGTAACCATCCTCTGGGAAGGTCTCGATCAGGTAGTCAACGCCCCGCCTCACAGCCTGGCCGTACCGCCCATCGCCGGGAACGTGGCCGGAGGCCATGAATGCCATGACGGACAAGGCAGTAAGGGCGATCTTTGGTCCGCCCTTCTCAAACGATCCGTCCGGCTGCTGCGAGTTGGCCAGGAATTCCAACCCGCGCACGATGGCGCTATCCACGCGCGGCGATACACCCTGCGCCATCGCCGGCAGAGGTGAAATCACCAACGCGAGCAGAAGCAAAATCCGTAACAGGGTCAATTCCCGCCCTCCTCCTGTCGCGATTTACCAAGGGTTCGGAAGTAGACCTGGAGCATCTTCTGGTAGCCTGTTGGATCCTCCTCACGCACGGTGGCGGAGATGTCCCCTTCGGGGCGGGATCGCAGGATTCCCCACTCGCGAGCGCCCGCGAGATTCACCCGATCGGTCGGCGCAAAAGTCGGAGACTGCGGATCGTAGACCTGCGCGAACTGCGATACTCCTGAGAGATGCGCCACGGCGGCCTCGCGTATGCTCTGCTGCCATTGACGATTCAGCGCCTCGGAGGCCAGGGCCTGGTTCTCGGCCGCCGCCACGACGTCAGGAGGATGCTTGGAGAGAGCTTCGGCCGCCGCGTCGGCATACATGCGGGCGGCGAACAGAGGATCGCGATCGAGCACGGCCTGCTGGGCATCTCGCAATGCTGACTGTGCCTTGGCGATGGCATCGCGAGACTGGCGCACGGCGCGCAACATCTCCGGTGCCTTGTTATCTATGGCGCTTTGCCGGACCTGCTGCAATGCTGGGGCAAGGTCCTGTTGCAGCACACGGGTGGCTTCCACGGTTTCAGGAAGGTAATCCGCAAGGCTGCTGGTCATCACTCGGACGATGTCCGGGTCGACGGTGGCCAGGCTCATCTCCGTCTGCTTGCGGGCGTCTTCCTCGGCCACCACAGCTCGCTCGGCCGCGCGCTCGGCAGCTTCCTTACGCTCCGGCGGTGCCTTCTCGACATCCTGCTTCAGGCGCTGGGTCAGGCCATGCGCCTGGAACTGCACGTCGGCCGATTGCACCGCTTCCTGCAGTTGCTGGGGCATCATGGCCAACCGCTCCTGCACAGCCTGGATGGCGGCTAGCGCCTCCTTGCGGGTGTCCACCGGCTCCCCGGGAATGCTGCTAGAGCGGCCCATCTGCGATTCGATTCTCCGGGCGACTTCGCGCTGACGCTGCGCCAATGCCGCGGCCTCGGCCTGGGATGCCTGCAACTGCTGCCGCAGCGAATCCTGCATGGCGCCGATCTCGTCTATCTCTTGCGCTTCCTGGAGTGCCTGGGCGGCCTGCAGCGCCTGCTGCTGTTCCAGCGCCATGCGACGCTGAAGTTCACTGGCGCGGTCGTAGCGGCGGTTGTACATGTGCTCGTTGGCCTCGATGGCCCACTGCCGCTGTTGCAGTTCATCGGCGGACATATCGTCGGGGCCGATGCGCGTGGAGGTCTCGCCGGCCCACTCGGCCATGCGGGCGCGGGCCTGGGCGGCCCGGCGCAACTCCTCCTCACTGCGATCCTGGCCGGTGCGAGTGGCATTTTGCTTCTCCAGCTCGGAGAAGGCCTGCACGAACTCCTTGCGCAGTTCGTCGGCGATAGCGCGCGCCTGTGGATCACGCGACATCAGCCAGATCGCCTGAGCGGCCCGTGAAGACATCTCCAGATCCCTGGCCCGCTGCAGATTCGAGTCGTTACGGATTGACTCGACATCGGCGGCCGCCAACAGGCGGCGATCAAACATTGGGGCATGGATCTTCTCGTCGAGCAACTGCTGTGACCACCAGTTGGCGGCCTCGACGAGATCCAGTTGCTTCACCGCTTCGGCGACCTTTCGGCCCTCATTGGCCTTGTTCTCAAGCTTCTTGTCCAACTCTGGATCCGCGGGGTCAAGCCCAAGCTGCTGCGCCTGGTCATTCACATCCTGGCGCATGCGCTCGAGCATCTCAGATGCGCGTGGCGTGATCTTGCCGGTTTCCTGGGCCGCCTCGGCCGCCTGGAGATTGCGACGATCCGCCAATGCCGCGGCCGCCCGTTCAGCGTTGGCCAGTGCCTCCAGTTGCTTCTGCATATCACGCGTCTGGGCAAGGGATCTCTCCAGTCGCTGCTGGGCATTGGCCTCGCGAGCTTCGCCCTTGCCCAGTTCGTCGACGAGATCGTGGGCGTCCATCATGCGTACCTGGGCGCGATCGGCGAAGGTTGCCAGTGTGTCGGCCAGCTTCTCATCATTCACGCGGGCAACCGCGCGAGTAAGCGAAGTACGGAGATTCTCCGCCTGCCGGCCTGACTCAGCCACGCGTTGCTGATACTTCTCGGCCAACTGCGCGCGTTTCTCGAGATCCTTCTCAGACCTCGCCCGTTCAAGCGACTTCTTCGCCTCATCGAGCTCAGTAGCCAGGTTTTTGGTGATCTGGGCGGCCCGCTGTAACTCGGCCAACCGTATGTAATCGTCCGTACTTACGGAGTGTGGCGAGATGAACAGGTAGCGAGTCTCGCTGACGGACTCCTGGCCGGCGATGTCGGCGGCGGTCAGGCTGACCGCAACGACATCCCCGACTTTCAGCCCGAGATTGGCCATGTCCAGCTCTTCATTGCCATCGGTGCGGCGCGATCCCTCGGCCGTCTTTATCGGCACATCAATGGGCTGTGCGTTGTTGACCTGGAGCCGCATGGAGAGCTTGCCGATGCCATAGTCGTCCATCGCCTGGAAACGCACGGAGGTCAGGTCGCGCGGGCCGAGTCGCACATCGTCGGATGGAGTGATCAACTGCACAAACGGCGGCCGATCCGGCAAGGCGCGAATCTGCGATCCCTGGGGCCCTTTGCCCTCGATGTCCCGGGTGGAAACCATCGCGATGCGATACGGCTGGTCGCGCGTGATGGTCAACTCGCACTCCATGACCCGCGGATCGACCGTCGCTCGCAGGGGGATGGTGAAATCCTCTGCCTCCAGCGTGGCCGACTTAAGCTTCTCGGTGACCACCACCTGCACGGACGCTTTCGTCCCCACGGGCGCCTCAAGCAGGCCATCTACGTTTCGCGCGAGGAATGACTCGCGCTTCATGTACTGGGGATACTCGTAGCGGATGCGAAACTCAGTGATCGCCGGCCGACGAAGGAGGACGAGATTGGTGATCTTCGTCCTTGCATCGCCGGAACTGAGATAAATGCGCTGGTCGTTGCTGATCGGCCCGATAGCCGCCTGGTAGCTGTGCAGGCCTGTGTGCTGCATGGGGCGGGACTCCCAGGTCTGGCCATCAGTGGAGTAGTGCAGCATGACGCCCTCTTCACCAGGATTGATCACGTTGGCGTTAAGGATGATCGTCTCGTTCTCTTTCACCTCCAGCCTGTTCTGGTCATAGAGCGTTACCAGCCTGGTCGTGGTGACTGGAGCGATGTCTACCCACGGAACGAGCATGCGGTTCATAAGCTGCGGCATGCCCAGCACGGGCACCATCCACATGCCAAGCAATACGGCGATCATGATGCCGGCACAGGTGATGTGGCGGGCAAGTGAGCGGAACGAAACGATCTGCGGGATGCCGTTGGCCTGGATGTACTGCTCCACCTGCTGGGCGATGGCGCCGAGCATCTCGCGCGACGCCAGGTCTCGGTCGTCGGCGAGGCGCGAGCAGATCGTGGCCAGGCGCTCGTCCAGGTCCGGCCGGATAGTCTCCAGTTCCATGGCCGCCTGCTGGGGAGCAACCTTCGACAGCAGCACGCGGAACAGCAGGACAAGCCAGACAATGGCGGCAGCCGCGGTCACGAGCAGGACGATGGTGCGCCATGCCGCGCTCAGTTGTGCGATCCGGTCCACCAGGCACCAGACCATCAGCCAACCAAGCACCACAATGAATGCCAGGAGGAAACCTCTCCAGAAAAGCAGAGCGTTACGCTGGCGCGAGTACTCGCGAAGCAAGCGATCCACGGATTCCGGAAATGTCTGCTTCATGGCTCGTTCCCTCACGCCAGGCCCAATCGCTTTCTCATCGCCCATTCAACCGCCAGGCATCCCAGCACAAACATGAAAAGATACCCGCTGGTCCACAGAGGAATCTCCAGTAGCGAACCCTGGCGGTGTCGCACGGTGGAGAGATGGTCGGCCAGTTGTCCGGCATCATGCAGCCGCGCGGATATGCCGCCAGTGATTTCGCTGATCTGTGCCAGAGCAGCGGGATCGGCAGAGACATCGGCCAACTCTTCCTCCAGTCCCTGACTGATGGTGATCGGAAGTCTTAGCGATGTTGTCGTGCCCGGCAGCTTCACCACGATATCGTAGCTGCCTTCGGAAAGCCCGCGAATTATCGTGTTGTATCGGCCCGGTTGTGCCTCGCCTTCCACGCTGACGTACTCCACGCGCACCAGCCGCCCATCGCGATGGATCTCGACATCAGGCCGGGACTTGCCGGCGACTCGGGTACGCAGGCGAATCTCATCACCCGGGCGGGCGGCGATCCTGTCCACATCGATCGCCAGGTCATCGGAAACGAGCGTGTACGGCTCCTCCGCACTGTAGCGGATGAGCTGTAGCCAAAAGCGATCCTGGTCTCGCTCACCTACACGGAAACGCCACCGCCAGCTCTCCTCGATTCCCATGAACAGAACCCGCCCTATCCCCAGTCGGCTCTCCACCAAAACCGGCACACTCGATTCCTTCTCAACCAGCAATGTGCGGATGACGTTGGGCTTGAGCCGGGGGATGGCGAGGTAGTGGTAGATCGGCGGCAGGTTCATCCAGCGATTGACACTCTCGGCAGGGTCATCGGAGAGGCGCATGGCATCAAGACTCATCACCGCACTGTCGGGAACGATGCGGAACGCCGGCCGGTCGCCGGGCCAACTGCGCCACACCGGCTTGGAGCCCGGCCGGTATGGGAGCAGTTCCCCCAGCAAGGCATTGCGGGCAAACGCCTCAAGGTCAGCCTCCTTGCCCGGTACGAGGATTACGCTTGCGCCTCGCTCGGTTACGGCGCGATGTATGGCATCGATCTGCTCCGGGCGGAGCATCGATGGCGAGACGCGAAACAGCGCGATCACATTTTGCTGGAGGATGCTCTCGGGATTCGCATTCAACTGCGCATCGCGGATGACGACCTCAGAGAGCCGTGCCCACTTGGTGCGCGACAGGGCATTGCGGACGTACTGGTAATCCCATGAGGGATGCCCAGTGACGAGCATGATGTTAAGCTTGTCCTGAAGGACCTTCAGACTGCGCGTGAATGAGTTGTTGAGCGTCGTGGCTTCACCATCGAGCTGCGAGGCGGAGATCGTGACGCTGCCGACGCCGGCCTTCTCGGGAGTGAAGGTGAACTCAGTCTCGGCCGTGCCGGAGGCATCCAGCTTCACCCTGTTGATCAGGTGCTGCTCGCCATACGCCAATGTCACATCGTACTCGCCGGCGGGAATGTTGGTTGTCCTGAGCGTCACTTTCGCTGTGACATCTTCCCCCGCATATGCCGATTGGGGCATGTCCACCTTCACTATGGCAAGGTCGGTGAACGATCCCTCTTCGCCGCAGGCGATCGTGAAGACCGGGATGCTATCCGAGGCCAGCAGTGAAGTGGCCGATTCCCCCACGATCCTGCCATCAGAGAACACCACGACAGCCCGCACGGGACGCCCCTTGAGATCCTCCAGTGCGGTCGAGATGGCCCCCACAATGCGCGACTGCCCTCCCTCCGGCTCGGCAACTATCCTCTTCACCGACTGCGTGCGCGAACGAAGCGGTAGCGGAACGATGCGATCGGAGAAAGCGTATCCGTACAACGGAATATCGGCGCCTATGCGGGAAAGCAGGCCCGTGCGCTCATTGGTGATGGCTGCTTCCGTGAGGGCGAATCGCGACATGTCCGCGAGCCTATCGGCAGCCTCTTTCACGGTGGTATCAGAACGATACAGCGAGTCATCCGCCTCGGCCTGGCGCAGGGCGATCTGCTGCTCGATGGTGGACATGGTGCTTTGGAGCGTCTTACGCCAGGCGGCGCGATTGCTTGCCTCCGGCACTTCGCTGATGACCCTCATGTGTGTTCTGAAAGGCTCCAGGTCGGCGAGCGGCGTGAGGGCCTGAGACAGTTCCTTAGCTCCTTTCAGAACATTATTGAATGCCTCTTCCAGGTCCTGCTCACGTCGCTCCTGTCGGCGCCCGGTCAGGCGGGCATAGTCAAGATCGCTCTCAGCACGCACGAGGTGATCCAGTTGTCGCGCCAGGGTCCTGATCTTCGCCTGTGCCCCGGGCGCGATGTGCTTGCGCGCACCCTCTGGAAGCATCCCGAGAGCGTCAGCCAGTGCCACGCGCGTGGATGCTGGCATCTGTGCATCGGCGATGGCCATGGATGCCGAACGATCAACCAGTATCACGATCGCGCCATGCTCTTCCTCGGTTCGTGGCCGAACCAGCGTGGGCTTGAGCAAGGAAAGGCAGATAGCGCAGATGGCGGCGACGCGCAACGCCGGCAGGATGAACTGCCACTTGCGCGACAGGCCGGACGTCTGGAGCGGGTACAGCCAGAACGTGACAACGATCAATAGCAGCCCCGATGCCACCGCGATCGGCCAATATGAAGAGGCATTCCAGAAAAGCTGTGCCAGCACAGATTTATATACTCCCGGCCGCGCGGTTTGTTATGGCCTACGCACAAGCCAGTACCTTCAGCCACACTTGTCGTGTGCGG
>JAKORQ010000567.1 GCA_029777755.1 Planctomycetota bacterium | reverse complement strand
TGGGCGTGACCGGCTCGGGCAAGACCTTCACCATGGCCAACGTGATCGAGCGCGTACAACGCCCGACGCTCATCATCAGCCACAATAAAACTCTCGCCGCCCAGCTCTACGGCGAGATGAAGGAGCTGCTGCCTCATAACGCCGTCGGTTACTTCGTCAGTTACTACGACTACTACCAGCCCGAGGCATACATCCCGCAGCGCGACATCTACATCGAGAAAGACGCCGCGCGAAACCAGGATCTGGATCGCCTGCGCCTGTCGGCCACCAGTCACCTGGTCAGCCGTCGCGACGTGGTGCTGGTGGCGTCGGTGAGCTGCATATTCGGCTTGGGTTCGCCGGAGGAGTACCGCAATAGCGTGCTTGCCCTGGGCGTGGGGCAGACCATCGAGCGCGATGAGATCCTCAAGCACCTGATCTACCTCCAGTACAGCCGCAACGACATGGACTTCAAGCGCGGCACTTTCCGCGTGCGTGGCGACGTGGTGGAGGTACATCCTGCTTACGAGGAGTTTGCCTATCGCATAGATCTGTTCGGGGATGAGATCAGCTCGATAGCCGCCCTCAACCCGCTCACCGGCGAGCTGCTGCGCGAAGAGAAGTCGATCTTCATCTACCCGGCCGTTCACTATGTGATGCCCGAGGATCGCGTGGACGCCGCGCTGGCCTCCATCAAGGCCGAGCTGGATGAGCGAGTCATGCAACTGCGCCACGAGGGCAAGCTGCTTGAGGCGCAGCGACTGCTTGCCCGCACGAAGTACGATATGGAGATGATCAAGGAGGTCGGCTACTGCCCGGGGATTGAGAACTACTCACGCCACCTGGATGGCCGCGCTCCCGGCGAGAAGCCATACACACTGCTGGACTATTTCCCCAAGGATTTCCTGCTGATCATCGATGAGTCGCACGTGACCATCCCACAGCTCCATGCCATGTACAACGGCGATCGCCAGCGCAAGATGGTGCTGGTTGACCATGGCTTCCGGCTGCCCTCGGCGCTCGATAACCGTCCGCTGAAGTTTGAGGAAATCGAGCGGATGTGGAATCAGGTGATCTTCGTCTCCGCTACCCCGGGCAAGTACGAGCTGGAGAAGAGCGGCGGCGAGGTGGTGGAGCAGATCATCCGCCCCACCGGCCTGGTCGACCCGGAGATCGAGGTGCATCCCGCGCAGGGGCAGGTGCCGCACCTGCTGGAGCAGATCCGCGAGCGCTCAGGGCAAGGCGAGCGCGTGCTCGTTACCACGCTCACCAAGCGGCTGGCGGAGGATCTTTCCACCTACATCCAGGAGTCAGGCCTGCGCTGCCGCTACCTGCACTCGGAGATCGACACCATCGAGCGCGTGGAGATCCTGCGCGACCTGCGCCTGGGCGAGTTCGACGTGCTGGTGGGCGTGAACCTGCTGCGCGAGGGCCTGGACCTGCCGGAGGTGTCGCTGGTCGCGATCCTCGATGCCGACAAGACCGGCTTCCTGCGTTCTGAGACCTCGATCATCCAGATGATCGGTCGAGCCGCTCGTAACGTTAACGCCAAGGTCATCCTGTACGCCGACAGCATCACGCCGGCCATGAAGCTGGCCATCGATGAAACCGCCCGCCGCCGGGCGCTTCAGCTCGAGTACAACCGCGCCAACAACATAACGCCCACCACGGTCAAGAAGGCGATCCGCGAGGGGATCGAGGCGGAGATCAAGGCGCGCCGAACCGTGGAGGAAGCCATCCGCGCCCCCGCGGAGGAAGTGGATCAGGCCGAGCATATCCGCATGCTGGAAGAGGAGATGCTGGAGGCGGCCAAGAACCTCGAGTTCGAGAAGGCAGCCCGCATCCGTGACAAGATCGAGGAACTGAAAGGCGCTCCGCTGATCGACCGATCCGCCGCCACTGCCACGGCCGAGGCAGAATCCGCGACGAAGATCTGGCAACCAAAAAACGCCAGCCGCGCCAATCGCCGACGGAAATCTTCCTGATCCAGCGCGTTCTCCTCCGGCTGCGGGTTCCGTAGATCAGTTCCGCGGGAACTGCGGGAGGTAAGGCAGTCCTCGACGAAAGAAGCTGCTCCACATGAGGTTGCACGCTCCAAATGCCTCAACACACGCACTTTAAGGCGTGCGCCATTCCAACGCTTCGCTACTGCCACGGTTGCTTATCTAACATTTCCAAAGATTTAACAAAAACTCCTCTCATTCCTATCTCCCGGGCAGGAAATTCCGCTTCAGCACGCCTACGATATCCCTTCTTGCATCGCGCCCCAAAATGCTTACGCTTGCTAACCGACGTCCCTGGCACGGCAGGGCGGAGGCGGCTGGCGTAACTCTCCTACCGTGCCCTGGAGTTTGAAGCTTGGACCATCGCCGCATTGCCGGCGGGCCCTTTGGAGTTCTTGCTATATGCTTCCCCGAACAGACAAGGCACATGACGTACTTCACCAGGAAAAACACCCACTAGACGCGATTTTCGCCCCCAAGAATGTCGCAGTGATCGGCGCCACTGAGACCCAGGGGAGCGTCGGGCGCACTGTGCTTTGGAACTTGATCTCATCGCCGTTCGGTGGGACGGTCTTCCCGGTGAACCCTAAGCGGCCGAGCGTGCTGGGCATCAAGGCATACCCCACCATCGCCGACATTCCCGCGAAGGTCGACTTGATTGTCGTCTGCACTCCCGCTCCCACGGTGCCCGGGATCATTCGCCAGGCGGTGGAAGCCGGCGTGCACGGCGCGGTGGTTATCTCGGCCGGCTTCTCAGAGCTTGGTGATCAGGGCAAGAAGCTTCTTGAGGAGATGCTGGCAGAGGCACGCAAGGGCAAGATGCGCATCATCGGCCCCAACTGCCTTGGCATCATCTCGCCCCATACCGGCGTGAATGCATCCTTTGCCAATGGCATGGTGAAGGCCGGCTCACTGGCGTTCCTCTCGCAGTCCGGCGCCCTTGGCACGGCCGTGCTCGACTGGAGCTTCCGCGAGCAGGTCGGCTTCTCCGGCTTCGTCTCCATCGGCGGCATGGCCGACGTCAACTGGGGCGACCTCATCGACTACTACGGCAACGATCCGCAGACCAGCGCCATCGTGATCTACATGGAGTCGATCGGCGATGCGCGGTCGTTCCTCTCCGCGGCCCGCGAGGTCTCGCTCAACAAGCCGATCATTGTCATTAAGGCCGGCCGCACCGCCGCCGCCGCCAAGGCCGCCGCCAGCCACACCGGCTCCATGACCGGGTCGGATGAGGTGCTCGATGCTGCCTTCCGCCGGGCCGGCGTGCTCCGCGTGAACTCCATCGACGAAGTCTTCGCCATGAGCGAGGTTCTCGCCAAGCAGCCGCGTCCCAAGGGTCCGCGGCTCACCATCCTCACCAACGCGGGCGGCCCGGGCGTGCTGGCTACCGATGCCCTCATCCAGAACGGCGGCGAGCTGACCGAGCTTTCGCAAACTATCATGGATGCCCTCAACGCCTTCCTGCCCGTGCACTGGTCGCACAATAACCCGGTTGACGTGCTGGGCGATGCCCGTGCCGATCGCTATGCCAAGGCACTTGAGATCTGCGCCAACGACGAGCATGCCGATGGTCTGCTGGTGATCCTCACTCCGCAGGACATGACCGATGCCACCGGCACGGCCGAGGCACTGCGTCCGTATGCCAAGATCGACGGCAAGCCCGTGCTGGCAAGCTGGATGGGCGGGCCGTTCGTCCGCGCCGGCGCTGAGATTCTCGTGCAGGCCGGCATCCCGACATTTGAATATCCCGACACGGCCGCCAAGGCGTTCTGCTACATGTGGAAGTACGCCTACAACCTTAAGTCTCTCTACGAGACCCCGACGGCGTTCGCCGAGGATGAACGCATCGATCGCGAAGGTGCGGCCAAGCTGATCGACGAGGTGAAGAACTCCGGCCGGACTATCCTCACCGAGTACGAAGCGAAGAAGCTGCTGGGCCTCTACGGTATCCCGACGGTGCAGACCGAGATCGCCACCAACGAGGCCGAAGCGGTCGAGGCCGCGAAGAAGATCGGTTTCCCGGTAGTGCTCAAGTTGCACTCCTTCACCATCACGCACAAGACCGATGTCGGCGGCGTGAAGCTGAACCTCAAGAACGAGGCGGAAGTGAAGGAGGCGTTCAACGCCATCAAGACCAGCGTCTCCAACCATCCGCAGTGGGGCGCTCAGCACTTCCAGGGCGTGACGGTGCAGCCGTTCGCCAAGCTCGAGGGATATGAGGTCATTATCGGGTCCTCGATCGACAGCCAGTTCGGCCCGGTGATGCTGTTCGGCTCGGGTGGCCAGCTCGTCGAGGTCTACAAGGACTCGGCCCTGGCGCTGCCTCCGCTCAATGCGACGCTCGCCCGCCGCATGATGGAGCAGACCAAGATCTACAAGGCCCTGAAGGGTGTTCGCGGCCGCAAGCCGGTCAATCTCCAGGAGCTGGAGAAGCTTCTGGTGCGCTTCAGCCAGTTGATCACCGAGCAGAAGTGGATCAAGGAGATCGACATCAATCCTCTGCTGGCATCGCCGGAGCAGCTTATAGCTCTCGATGCCCGCGTGGTGGTGTTCGACAAGGACACGCCGGAAGAGAAACTGCCGCGGCCGGCCATCCGCCCGTACCCGACGCAGTACATCTCCGACTTCACCATGAAGGATGGCACGAAGGTGACCATCCGGCCCATCAGGCCGGAAGACGAGCCGCTGATGACCAAGTTCCACGAGAAGCTCTCGGAACGCACGGTAAAGCTGCGCTACTTCCACCCGATGAAGCTCTCGGCCCGCGTGGCACACGAGCGTCTGGTGCGCGTCTGCCACAGCGATTTCGATCGCGAGATGGCGCTGGTGGCGGTGCGAACCGACCCGGCCACGAAGGAGCAGGAAGTGCTCGGCGTCGGCAGGCTCTCCAAGCTGCCGGGCGTGCGCGAGGCCGAGTTTGCGGTGCTCGTCTCTGACATCTGGCAGAATCGCGGCCTGGGCACGGAGTTCCTGCGCCGGCTCATCGAGATCGGCAAGGCGGAGCGCCTCGAGCGCATCGGCGCCCAGATGATGAACGAGAACGTCGAGATGCAGAAGGTCTGCCAGAAGCTGGGCTTCAAGCTGACCAAGGGCAAGGACCTGTCCGAGCCGGTCCAGGCAGAGCTGGACCTGAACTAATCGACAGGGATCAGTGAAAGTGAAGTGGGAGCCTGCGTGAGCGGGCTCCCTCCTTTTCGTGTTTGGGGGATTCCAAAGTTTAAGTTTGCGATTTACAGATGCGCAATCCTCGGTTGCTGTTGCGTCGTGGTGAAACCGATATGTGCCGACAGCCGGGAATCCGCTTCGAGCCTTCGAGCCTTAGCGCCTTTGTGTCAGAAGGGAGAACCACAAACCTCAATAAGCTCGAATCAGCTTTGCCCCGGGGTAGGCGCTTAGCACGATGTCCTCATGGCGCCAGCCGGCCTGGCCCTGGCGCTGGGCGCACCACTGGCATAGCCCCACGCCGTGGCCAAAACCTCTGCCATTGGTGAAGCTGATGCTGTCAGTCCCGTTCACTGGCGTGAAGAAGGCGCTGTAAACCGTCGGGCCCTTTTGCGCATCGAAGGAGATCGCCAGCCGCAAGTCCTCCGCCCGCATCATGAAGCGGTTTCCTTTCTTATCGGTCACATAGAAGTACACCGGGCGGTCCAGCTTATTCAGGTAGGCCAGGTCGATGCGGGATACTCCCTGCATCTTCAACTCCGGGCGGGGAGTCCCGTTCAGTTCCGAGCGGCGCTTGGCCCATGCCTGTATGCGCCTCGCCAACTCATCCTTGGGGATAGTCACCGTTGGCCACTGAAACCTCGGCGAGATGCTGCAGGTGCTGCCACGGTCATACTCGGCCAGCGGGGGGATATAGACATCACCAAAAGCATCGTGTGCCGATTGCGTCTTCCCGCCGCAACAACTGGAGTAATATGCCTTGAATATGCGTTCCTCGCCCGGCTTGCCGTATGCGACAACGATGCCGGCCGTCGCATCGACGGCCCGGATGCTCTTGCTGGTCTCTCGCGAGATCCCTCCATACATTTGGCTGCGTTCATCGGCGTAGACGTCCCATGCCCTCTTGGCGCCGGCCGTCTTTGATTCGTAGATGGCATACGTTCGCGCTGCGATCGCCTGCGCCTTGTATGTCTCATCGGCCCACGAGGAGTACAACTCCACCGGGATCACGCTTTTAAGGTAGCTGTCGACATCCACGTCATTGATCACGTCGAACGTGTTGGCGGATGTCGGCACCAGTCGATAGCGGCCGCGATAGGAGTTGCCGTTGATGGAGGCCGCACCAACTTTCGCAGGGGTGATCACCAGCTCGCCGGTTCCCAGCTTCACTCCGCCGGCGTCCCACATCCCGTCGGCCAGCTTCAGTACTGAGCCGGGAGCAGGGGGGAACGCCACCGGGTGAGGCGTGATGTCGGACGCCGACTTAACCCAGACGTTCTCGTCGGCCGCCACGCGGATCTGCTTGCAGTCCTGGAAGATGCGCACGCGGATGACCGGGACGCCCCTGGGGATAAGCGGGCCGCCGCCCTTTTGGGCGCAGCCGACCATCAGGGAGAGGAGGACGCAATAGAGAAAGATCCGCAGCACGAACATGGCATCCCTTCCATGTCGAACACGAAAGAAAGCACGCACCTGCCGAGGATCTGACTGCGGCAGGCAGTTTTAATCCAGCTTGCGCAGCGACAGCCCGTACTGCGCGAGCTGATGCTTGATCTCATTCAGGCTGGTCTGGCCAAAGTTCTTGCACGCCAGCAGTTCCTGCTCCGTCCGCTGCGCCAGCTCGCCAACCGTGTTGATGTTCAGGCGCTGCAGTGCCTTGCGGCTGCGGACTGACAGTTCCAGCTCGCTGACGCTCTTGCTCAGGATCTCTGGCGACACGTTATCCGGCAGCGTCACCGGCGAACGTCGGCCGATCGGCAGCTCACCCGGCTCCAGCAACTGCCCGAGACGCAGACCCTTCTGCGCCAGCAGCGCCTTGATCTCGTTAAGGCTCGTCTCGCCGAAGTTCTTGTAGGAGAGCAGCTCCTGCTCGGTGGTCTTCAGCAGGTCGCCGAGCGTGCGAATGTTCATCTTCTTCAGGCAGTTGCGGCTGCGGACGGAAAGCTCAAAGTCGGAGATCGGGATCTCCAGCACCAATCCGCGGTTGTCTGCGCCGTAGCTCTCGTCGTCATACATCATGCTGCGGGCTGACTCGACGTCCCGCATGTACAGGCGGGCACGCGCATGGTTGGGATAGGCGCGAAGCACCGCATCGAGGCAGCGACGGGCCTCCTCGTAGTGGTTGTTGTCCTCGTAGAGGATGGCGAGGTTCATCAGTGCATTGACGTGAACCGGCTGACTGGCGCAAAGCCGCTCGTACAGCTCGATCGCCTTGGCATCCTCGGCCCGGCGGTCATACAGCAGCGCCAGCCGGAAAATTGCCGGCTCGTGATCGGGGTAGGCCGCGAGCGCCTGCTCGTAGTAGCCGATCGCGAGCTCGTCCTGGCATTGCTTCTCGGCATCAAGGCCCTTCTGGTAGAACTCCTCGGCTGCCCGCTCGTCTATCGCCAGTGCTGCGCTCACTTCGCTCATAGTCAATGCTTCCCAAAGAGGAGATATGTCGTCAATTTCCCATACTGACGACCGTTCTACAGACAAGAGGCTATTAGTAATTGGGCTTGCCGAAGCTGTCAACGCCGGCAGGCAGGCTCAGCGGGCCGCCGAGTGGCATCAAAGGCTGATAGTCAATAAAACGTATCAAAATAGATAAGATTGATAATCTAAGGCGCGTTGTATGCAGATGCCGGCAATTTCGCCGTCATCGGGGACTGCCCTTACGGTTTCCATGCGGATACAATATACGCCAGCCTCAAGCGGGCTATGATCGTTACCGACGTAACGTTTTGACATGCAATGTTTTGACTTCATGGGTTCTGCAGGTATCGTGAAGACGCCTGAGCTCACTGTGCGTCCAGAGGCGATGGGGGTGTGCAAGTGCTTTCCGCTCCGGCTGTGGGACGAATCGTTATTTTATTGTGTCTGACCTGATCGTATCGTGAGGAACGATGGTCCGAGGCTTCGTAGAGATGCAGTTCCCGCAGGAGCCCTCAGATGGCTCTGCCACCCTGCAGGCGGGCTCTGCCAACCATCTTGAGAGCGTGCTTGCCATGCGCCAGCCCTGGCGCGTCCTGGCCGACGGCAGTGACATGCCAACCACCCAGTTCGAGTGGACGGTGGCAGCCATGAACCAGCACGCCGTTACCTCCCGTCCCTACATTGCCTACGTCAATGACGGGTCAAACCTGCGAGCGGTGCTGCCGCTGGTCATCAAGCCCCGGCGGGGTGTTGAGCACTTTCAGTTCATCTCCTCATCCATCCCCATGCCAATCGATATTCCGCATGTGGGACAGGATGCACTTGCGATGCTGCTTACCTCGGTAACGAAAGCCGGCCGGCCGATCTTCCTGGGCGGCATGGTGGCCGACTCGCCAGCCACGGCCATGCTCCGCGAGATGGCCCAACGCAACAAGGGGCGCGTGCAGATCGAGGACGCCCAGCCGATCAGCTATCTGTCCGTGCCGACCTTCGCGCTGCAGGACCGCATCAACAGCGCCGCCCGCGTCTCGATCATTGCGACGTCCTACGGTCTGTCCGGCGGGCCTAACGACGTGATCTTCCAGTACGTCTCGCCATCGCTTGACCAGGTGATGCAGCTCTTTCACGAGTCCCTGCAACTACAGGCCGCCCCACGCGGCAAGGCCAAGCCCAAGCAATCGCGCAACTCCAGGAATCTCGACATCCTAGAGTTCATGCGCACCTACGCCTACAACTCCGCCCAGCGCGGAGAGATTCGTTTTTCCTGCATCCGACTGGCTGGGCGACTGCTGGCCATGCAGATGCTGCAAGTTCGCGGCAAGACTGCCTGGCTGCTGACGGCCGGCAATCTCGAACGCTTCCGCGATACCACGCTCGGGACGCTGCTGATGGGCGAGACCATCCGCAAGCTGCAGCAGGAATCGATCGAGCGTCTCGTGCTGCCGTCGCCATCCACCACCGAGACTGGCGAAACCAGGCAGATATCCTGTGTCGATGTGACGATCTACCCGTTCAGCTCAAGGGCACTGATGGCAAAGATGGCCGGCCGCGTCTCAGGCCTGCTTCGTCGACGAACTGGTGAGACTCGCCCCTGAGGCATCATCGCCATCTTGCGCACGCGCTATTGCGCAGGCTTGCTCGGTCACGCATTGGCTCTGCCCGCAAGGCTCGATGTGGGCGGTGGCGTTTCCCTCGCCCAGCGCGGTTTCGATCTCATACTCAATGGCCGACGCGATGTCGTGCGCCCGCTGCACGTCCATCTTCCCCGGTACGCGAATGTGGAAGTCCACCCAGTGGTATCGTCCGCTGTGGCGATGGCGCAGCTTGTGGTAGTTGCAGATGTGCGGCTCCCGGCCATTTTCGCCGCAGTGTGAATCGAGGATCCCCGAGATCAGCCTCTCATCCTCGATATCCTGCCGATCCATTATCCCGGCCGCGGCCTGGCGAAGCAGCTTCAGGCTGATGTACCCGATGTAACCGGCCACCAGGAAAGCCGCGATCGGGTCGATGATGGTGATCCCGGTGAGCTTGACCAGGGCAAGTGCTCCCAGTACGCCCACCGTGGTGTAAACGTCCGTGATCAGGTGCTTGCCGTCGGCCATCAGCGCGAGCGATCCTTCCTTCTTGCCGACGCTCAGCAGGTATGTCCCCACGATGCCATTGATGACCATCGCCACCGTCATCAGCACTATCCCGGTGACGGCGGTGTCGGGGGTTGCGAAATAGCCGTGATAGATGGCATCGACAGTCCTGGCGACGATGAAGACGGCCGCCGCGAGAATCAGGCTGCCCTCAAACCAGGCGGAGATGAACTCAACCTTGCCGTAGCCGTAGGGATGCTCCTTGTCGGCAGGGCGGTGGGCAACGATTAGGCTGTAGAACGCCACGGCGGACGCCAGCACGTTGACGATGCTTTCGGTTGCATCAGAGAAGATGGCGGCTGACTGGGTGATGAAGTAGGCCACGAACTTGGTGGCCAGCAGCGCTATACCCACGACCAGAGAGAGCGTCGCCGCCCGCGCCTCGACCACCGGAACATGACCAAACCACCGCCCCATGAACGGAATTATAGGGTGAGGCAGATGGGCGGGAAGGGGAAGAGAAGGCACGGAGGATCGTCGATTTCCGATTTGCGATTCTTGCCGCGTGGCAAGACTCCTCATCCGTACTCGCGCATTACCTTCGTCGCAGTCTCCTTCTTCACATCGCCGACAGCGACCAATCTATATTCAGCTCGTCGCACAGTGCTGTCAGCATCTGTCGCAGCCTGCTGATGGGCAGGTCGCTGGGCACGGAGATCGCCAGGTCCATCTCGAACATTGGCGCGCCGGTGTAGGGTGCTTCCGCCAGTGTGGTCTGCATGTTCTCGATGTTCACGTTCACCGAGCGAAGCAGTTGGGCGATGCGGTGAACCAGCCCGGCCTGGTCCATGGCCGTTGCCCTCAGCCGATAGGGCAAGGCCGGGTGGCGCGGGGCGACGGTCGGCGGCGCTGCGCGCAGCTCGACATGCAGATGAGTCTTGTGGATCAGTTGCGGCAGGGCGGTCTGCATCTGGCGCAATGACGCCGGCGGAGCACTGACCAGCAGCATCATGGTGAACTGTCCCCGCAGGTTGGCCATCCGGCTGTCCTCGATGTTGCCTCCATGCTCGAGGACAAACTCGGAAACTGCCTCGACCAGCCCCGGACGATCCGCGCCGATCGCGCTGAGCACGGCATATTCGATCATGGTGTCTCCTTCACAGAAGGTTATGCGCCAAACCGCTCCCAGTGCAGTACTTCATCAAGCGGACGATGCGCCGGCTGCTTTCCCGGTTCCTTCGGATAGCCAATTGCCAGCATGGCCACCAGCTTGTAGTTGGCCGGTACATCCAGGTGATCCAGGATCTGCCGCGCGTATGGCTTCTTGTCGCCGGCCACCCAGCAGGAAGCCAGTCCCAGGGCCGTGGCGGCCAGAAGAATATTCTCAGCTGCCGCGCACCCGTCCTCCAGGTAGTAGGTCACATCCCGCGCGATCACGAGGATGCAGGCCCCGGCCGTCGCGATGAACTTCCCGTAGTTGGTGTAGTCCGCGATCGTTTTGCGCATCTGCGGATCGGTCACCACCACGAACTCCACCGGCATCTCCTTGCGCCCGGAAGGCGCACGACGCCCGGCATCAACAAGTTGCTTCAGCAGTTCACGTTCGACCGGTTTATCAAGATAGACGCGGCAACTGTACCGCGCTTTGATGGTGGCTAGCGTATCCATGGCCGCTATACTAAGCACTCAATCGATTGATTTTAAGCTGCTCCTGCAAGCGCACTTTCTCTGTTCACGTCAACGAATTTCCCGTCGGGAGGTAATGTGAGCGTGCGATACTTCATCTCCGCCTTGTGTTCCGCCGCCATGGTTGCGGCGATCGGTACTTTCAGTTCAGCCCAGGTCCCGGCATCCGGCGAAGGGCAGGCAATGCTCGAGATTGATGGCCGACTGCGGATCTCTTCCGACGGGGCGCCTGACATCGTCGTCACGCCGATCATGGCCAATCCGAGTTGGCAGTTCGCCAGCGTCAAGCCTAAGTCTTACCACCAGGAAGGGGACACCCGGCAGTTCGTGCTCAGCGTCTCCGGCATGTCAGTGTCCGGTGATGCCGTCGCCAGTGCGGCCGACGGCGCGGTGAATGCCCAGTGGACATTTGTCGCCGGCGACAGCGAAGTGAAGCTGAATGCGATCGGCGTGGGCATCGAGCTTGCCGCCAGTTCCGTCATCGGTGGCAGGTGGTCGGCCGGCGACCGCTCCGGCACCTTCCCCGCGGAGATGGACCAGATGCACCTATTCCGCGGACGGGTTCGCGAAGTCAGCGCCAGCCGGGATGGCCTGCAGCTTACCATTCAGTTTCCGGAGCCCACGCCGGTGCTGATCCAGGATAATCGCCAGTGGGGGCAGACCTTCAGCATCAGGATCGGCAGGGAGAGTGGCCAGATGGCCGCCGGCGAGAAGTTCGAGCTTCCCATGACGATCAAGGTGGCCAGTCCGGTGACGGTTGATGTGGATTCGCCGATAAAGATCGTGGCTGGCGATGACTGGATCCCGCTCAATACGCAGCTTGAGATCGAGCCCGGGTCTGCCCTGGATTTCTCCCACTTCGGCTTTGCCCAGGGACCATGCGGCAAGGATGGCTGGGTGATCGTGAATAAGGATGGCCACTTTGCCTTTGAGAACAATCCGGATCAGCCGGTGCGCTTCTATGGCGTGAACTTCTGCTTCAGCGCCCAGTATCTTTCGAAGGAGGAAGTCGACAAGCTTTGCGATAGGCTCGTGCGCCTGGGCTACAACACCGTGCGCATCCACCATTACGAAGGGGCGCTCATGGGCAACAAGCCGGGCTTTGAGTGGAACCTTGAGGCGCTCGATCAGCTCGACTACCTCATGGCCGCCTGCAAGAAACGCGGGCTTTATGTCACGACCGACCTGTTCGTCTCCCGGCCAATCTCCTCGGAGCAGGTGCAGTATGACGGCAGGGTCACCATGAACCATTACAAGGTCCTGATCCCCGTGCATGAGCCGGCGTTCGAGGACTTTAAGAAGTTCTCCCGCTACCTGCTGGAGCACGTGAACCCGTACACCGGCGTTCGCTGGGCCGACGAGCCGACGCTCGCATGGATCTCCATGGTCAACGAGGGGAACTTCGGCAACTACTGGAATGAGGTCCGCTCCATACCGCAGTGGACGGCGGCATGGAACCGCTGGCTGGCGGCCAAGTACGCCGATCGCGCAGCTCTGGTAGCTGCCTGGGGCGAAGAACTTAAGGAGGATGAGGATCCTGCCAGCGGCAGCGTGAGTCTGCCCGGCCATCACAGTGGCGAGACGCCGCGGCATCGCGATTGTGCGCTGTTCCTGGCCGACACCGAGACGGAGATGTACAGCCGCATGGTGAAGTTCGTGCGCGATGAGCTCAAGTGCCGCGCGCTGTTCACCAACATGAATGCATGGACAAACCACGCCCCCAACCAGTTGCCGCGCGTCCTGTATGACTATGTGGATGATCACTTTTATGTCGATCATCCGCAGTTCCTCGAGCAGTCCTGGCGCCTGCCCAGCCGCTGCGACAATGAGAACCCGGTGCGCAAGGGCGCGACCGGCGGCAGCGGTGCCTCCACGGTTCGCATGTATGGCAAGCCGTTCACCATCAGCGAGTACAACTATTCCGGCCCCGGCCGCTTCCGCGGCGTAGGCGGTATCCTCACCGGCGCCCGGGCCGCGCTTCAGGATTGGGACGTGATCTGGCGCTTTGCATACTCGCACAATCGCGACAATCTCTTTAAGCCTTCGCCGATGGGATATTTCGACCTGGCGACCGACCCGCTTAACCAGGCCGCCGATCGTGCCGCGGTCATGCTTTACCTGCGTGGCGATCTCAGGCCTGCTACGAATCAGGTTGCCCTGGTGCTCACGCCCCAGGACCTGAAGAATCCCCCGAATCGCGTGCCTGGCATCACCTGGGGGCCGACATGGCTGTCGTGGGTTACACGCCTCGGCAGCGTGGTTGTGGATGATCCCTCGCAGGCGCCCGAGGGGGCGAT
Source organism: Planctomycetota bacterium (assembly GCA_029777755.1). Lineage (GTDB taxonomy): Bacteria > Planctomycetota > Phycisphaerae > Tepidisphaerales > Tepidisphaeraceae > CAIQIQ01. The sequence goes on along the minus strand of JAKORQ010000567.1, from coordinate 1,843 downwards.
CCCGCTGTTTGCCAACTGGAACAGCAGGGCGGAGGAGGGCTTGGGCGCCTTCCGGCCGGACAGCAAGAAGCTGGTGGCGCTGATGCGCGAGAAGGGCATCATCTCACCCGACAATCCCACCGATCCATCGAGGAACATCTTCCAGAGCGAGACCGGCGAGGTACTGATCGACGGCACGCGCGGTGTGCTGCAGTTTGATACCCTCAAGACGGCCGGCGGCTATGCCGACCCCGGCGAACAGATCGTCGCCAGCCGGGCTGGGGTGCGCGTTTCCGATATGTCGATCGGCGCCACGGTTTTCGTCACCAGCCTGGATAGCAACCCGATCCGCTCCTCCTCGCGACTGCTGGTCACGCACCTGACGGACCTGCAGAACACCGAAACCCACTACGCCGAGCGCGCCCGCCAGACACTGCTGGCCTGGGGCAAGATGCCTCACCTGGTAAGGGCAGGCACGGCGAAGGTGCAGATCGAGGGCGAGAATGCCGGGCAGTGGAAGGTTTACTCCCTCTCCACCAGCGGCCAGCGAATCGGGGAAGTCCCGGCCGAGGTGGATGGCAACACCCTGACCTTCACATGCGACGTAAAGGGTCCGGACGGCGCGAGAATGCTGTACGAAGTAGTCAGACAGTAAGCAACGCACCTGCGAATGATGCGCCAGCGGGTTCGACAAGACGGGCCTGCTGGCGCATCTCTTTTTCACCACGACGCAACGAGGACACGACGGAGACGACGCGAAGCGGATCAACCGTTGCACAACAGTCCTGCTCCTGACACGGGGAAACAAAGGTGCCTGAGGGGCGGAGAGTCTGCGATCTCCTGACTCCTTGAGCTACTCGTGCCGAGAATTCCCTTACCTCCCGCAGTTCCGGGGGAACTGATCTACGTCAATGTGGAGCGGCTTGTCCTGTAGGCCGCGGGACCTCAGATCGACACAAGCCAACGCGAAATCGAACAACGATGTCCGGTATCAAGGCTCTACCACCAGTTCTTCGTTCTGCTTCATGGCTTCATTTCTTCGCGGTGCAGAAGGCGGCTCAACGATCAGCGTTTCTCTGTGTCTCCGTGCCTCTCGCGAAGCGGGTGGTTCAGATGAAAGGGGCAGCCCGAAAATTCCGCGAAACATGTTCTTGACAGAATGGGACATTGCGATATTATTCGAGAAAGATTTATCGAGAAAAGATTCTCGATTGGTTTCAGCGAGGCGTCCGCAAAACGGATGAAATCGACATGACTGCCCACACTACCGTGAATCGAGCTAGCGCAACCCCGGCCAATGTCCAGGGCACGAAAGTCTCGTCCGGCTGGCTGGGCTCCTTTGGCGGTATCCTCATGATCGTCGGCCTTTTCCTGCTTTACCTCCCGGCGATTCTCCCATTTGTGCTCGCCAGCTATTTGCTCCGACTGGTTCGGCACTAGCAGCTTCTAAACAGTGACGGGCGGGGAAGCGATTGCTTCCCTCCCCGGGCAAATGGTTGTGGTCATGGATCGGGCCGCTCGGACTTCCCGGATCCGGGCGGCCCGTTATCCGCATCGCACCAGGGGTGTGATGCGGCAGATACAGCCACAATCATGCCCGGGAAGTGTCCACGCCGCCCGTTTACGCTCCTACTTGTGTTGAGCGTCAGCGCTGGAGCAGTTCCATCCGAAGTGGCGCGGGCGGTCCTGCGCCCGCAGGAGGCAAGGTGATCTTTAGCGATCAGAGCCAGGGAAACTGAACTATGTACTTCCCTCCTTCGCCACGAAGCGACGAAGTAGCCCAACGTCGACCTCTCGATGCCGGCCAACGTGCAGCCAGTTAGGGTAGTCTCCCGTCAATTCGAAGCTCCGCGTCTTTAGAGGA
>JAKORQ010000062.1 GCA_029777755.1 Planctomycetota bacterium | reverse complement strand
TCGCCGCTGGAAAGCTATCGCCGCAGCTACCACGGCCAGGTGACGCAACTTGGGTTTGAGCGGGCCGCCCGCTGCAGCGACTGCCACGGCGCGCATGACATAAAGCGGGTGGATGACCCGGCGTCGCGGGTGTCTGGCGAGAACCTGGTGGCTACCTGCCGGAGCTGCCATCCCAGGGCGGATGAGAAGTTCGCCGGCTTCTACGCGCACGGCGATCACCGTGACTCCAGCCGCTACCCGATCCTGTATGGCGTGTGGATGTACTTCGTCATCATGATGAGTGCATCGTTCGGGTTTTTCGGGCTGCACTCGATCCTGTGGTTCATCCGGTCACTGATCGACCGCATCAAGCATGGCCCGCATCCCGCGCCGCCGAGGAATGGCAAGGCCATCAAGCGCTTCAATCGGGTTGACCGCATCAACCACGCCTTCGTGATCATCAGCTTCTTCGGGCTTACGATCACGGGACTGCCGCTGCTGTTCTCCGACCAGGTCTGGGCGCAGTTCATCGCCAACATGCTTGGCGGCGTGAAGACGGCCGGGGTGCTGCATCGCATCTTCGCCATCATGCTGATCGGCAACTTCGTGATCCATGGCGTGGGCGTGTTCCGCCGGATCCGCAAATATGGCTTGTTCAAGCTGCTGTTCGGCCCGACCACCATGCTGCCGACGCTCAAGGACCTGAAGGACGTCATCGGCATGTTCCGCTGGTTCTTCAAGGGTGGCGAGAAGCCGAAGTTCGATCGCTGGACGTACTGGGAAAAGTTTGACTACATGGCCGAGATCGGAGGCTCGGGGATCATTGGTGTATCCGGGTTGATCCTGTGGTTCCCCGAGTTCTTCAGCCGCTTCCTGCCCGGCTGGATGTTCAACGTCGCCACCATCGTGCATGGTTACGAGGCGCTGCTGGCGATCGGCTTCATCTTCACGATCCACTTCTTCAACGCCCACCTGCGGCTGGAGAAGTTCCCGGTGGATGACGTGATGTTCACCGGGCGGCTTCCCGAGGACGAGTTCAAGCATGAGCGCGGCGCCGAGTATGAGCGCCTGGTGCAGACGGGCGAGCTGGAGCAGTTGCGGGTGGATCCGCCGCCGGCATGGTATCGGCCGCTGGCGGTGGCGGCGGGAGTGATCGCCATGGCGATCGGCACGACTTTGGTGGTGCTGATCGTGCTGGCCGGTCTGGGCTGGATCTAGCGTGATCAGGAGGCTGCGGAAATATGACCCAGGATTCATCGGGTAGCGGAGCACCAACCCCCCGTCCCCTGTGGATGCGTCTGCTCGGACTCCGCCGACGCGAGGGAGGAAAGCTGCCCTTTGCGCCCACCCGCTGGGGATGGGCGCTATTGGTGATGCTGGTCGCGGGGATCGGCATGGGGGCGTTTGCCGAGTACTCCATGCAGCCGGACTTCTGCCGCTCCTGCCACCTGATGGAGCCCTATTACCAGGCGTGGCACGAATCGACCCACAAGGGAATCAACTGCACCCTCTGCCACTTTGAGCCGGGGATGGAGGGGATGCTGTGGGGTAAGTTCCAGGCCAGCAGCCAGGCGGTGAAGTTCATCACGCAGACCTATGGCTCCAAGCCGCACGCCGAGATCAAGGATACATCCTGCATGCGCAGCGGCTGCCACGAGCGGCGCGTGCTGGAAGGAAAGGTCGAATGGGAAGTGCCCACCTCGCGCGGCGGCAGGATCACCATCAAGTTTGACCACACCCCGCACCTTCAGGAAACCCGCCGCGGTAAGCAGCTCCGCTGCGTCTCCTGCCATTCGCAGATCGTTCAGGGCCAGCACCTGGTGGTCACGCTGGATACCTGCTACCTGTGCCACATGAAGGACCTGGAGCATGGCCGGCATGAGGAGACCATCGGCGGTTGCCAGAGCTGCCATGAGCCGCCGCAGCAGGACATCCGCCTGGCGACGGGGATGTTCAATCACCTGGAGTACACCAGCAAGGGCGTGGAGTGCCAGAACTGCCATGCCGATGTGATTCGCGGCGATGGCGCGGTGATGCGGCAGACCTGCTGGAACTGCCACAACAGGGAGGAGCAGGTGCGCAAATATGATGACCCGCCCTTCCTGCACAAGACACACGTGACCGACCACAAGGTGGAGTGCTCATCGTGCCACGTGCAGATCATGCATGGCATCGACGTGCGCGAAGCCGCGCATGAACGGGCCAAGCAGAAAGGCGCCCACCCCCTGGTGGCCACCGACACCGGCTCAAGCTGCCATGAGAAGATGCACGGAGGGCCGGCGGAGATCTACACCGGAACCGGCGCCCGCGGCGTGCCGGACATGCCCAGCCCCATGTCCCGGGCACAGGTCGACTGCATCGCCTGTCACAAGCAGGAAAAGAGCTCGCCCGGCACGGCAATGGTCGTAGGCCAGACCTTCACCGCCAGCGAGGAAGCCTGCGAAACCTGCCACGGCACCAAGTACAAGGGCACCATAGCGGCATGGAAGCAGCAGGTGCAGACACTCTTGACCCATGCGGAGGATCGCTACAGCAAGGCGAAGCTGCTGGTTGAGGCGGCGAAGGGACTTTCCACCGAGGATCGTGCCACCGCCCTGCAACTGCTGGATGATGCGGCCCACAACATCCGTCTGGTGAAGCTGGGCCAGGGTGTGCACAACGTGAATTACGCGACGGCCGCGCTCAACGTGGCGGTTGAGCGCAGCGAACAGGCCATCAAGCTGTCGGAGAAGTCGCAGTGAGGAATCGGCCGGGCATTCTGCGTCACCTGCTGGCGGCATTCTGCATGCTGCTGGTGATGGGTGTGTCCACAGGCTGCGGCGATGATGAACAGGAGCGGCAGGAGCAGGAGCAGCGCGAGCGTTCCAGTGCGGGGGCAAGCTCAACCGAGCATCACGTGCGCGATGGGCGACCTGGATTGCCGGTGGTTTACCCGGAGGGGCCCAAAGCCCCCAAGCCGACCGGCCCCCTTCCGGCGGACGCTTCCTGCATCACGGCCGAGTGCCATGCTGATTTCACCCGCGCCGCCCACGTGCATGGCCCGATCGCCAAACAGGACTGCGACTCCTGCCATGGCGAGGATACCGGTGCCCACGCATTCCCGCTGAAGCGCGAGGGCGATGCCACCTGCACCTTCTGCCATAGCGTGGCCGGCACGCAGACTCATCAGCACAAGGCGCTGGAGCAGGGTTGCCGCACATGCCATCGGCCACACACATCTGAAACGAAGTTCCTGCTGGCGGCGCCCAGCACCGGGCAGTTGTGCGCCAACTGCCACACGCTGCCGATAGATCGCTTTGCCCACGAGTCATACGCAAAGGGCGAATGCACCAGTTGCCACTGGCCGCACCAGAGCGACACCGCGAAGCTCGTGCGCGGCGGCGAGGGGCGCGACAACTGCCTGACCTGCCATGACCAGGTGCGCACTACGCTGGCCGAGACAAAGTTCGTGCATGAACCGGCGGCCGGCGAATGCTCGCAGTGCCATGAGGCACACTCGGCGAAGTTCCCCCGCCTGATGCGCACGGCACTGGCCGACAACTGCCTGGCTTGTCATGAGAAGATCCGCGAGCACATGGAGAAGGCGCCGATAAAGCATGGCGCCATGATGGCTGAGAAGCAGTGCGCCAACTGCCACGCGGCGCATGCATCTGACCAGAAGCATCTCGTGCGGGAGAGGACCGACAGGATGTGCCTTTCCTGCCACGACAAGGCGATCAAGACACCCGATGGCCGGGAGATCGCCAACATGAAGCCGGTGCTCACCGAGTCGAAGTTCCTGCACGGGCCGATCAGGGAAGGCGACTGTTCCGACTGCCACGGTCCGCATGGGTCCAAGCACGCATCGCTGCTGGATCACGAGTTCCCCGACACCTTCTACACCTCATTTGAGCTGGCGAAGTATGAGCTGTG